>NZ_JAKNSW010000001.1:300000-448687 GCF_023566355.1 Mesoplasma sp. JKS002658
TGAAGGTTTGATTACTTATAGTAAAACAACAAAACTCTTGATTACAACTTTGGATTTTTATCGAAAGGCTGAAAGTCTTCAAGAACCAGTAGTTTACACCAGTAAATTATTCTCTAAACAATGATCGTTGACTGATGGTGGAAAAATCTTGAATCAAGTTTTAGATTTAGGATCATTACTACAGGTTCTAACCACCATTTGATTTAACCAACCAAAATCCAATTCTGGAAAATAACTATTTAAGAAAGGCTACTAAATGGCTAAACAAAACTCTGATTTAACAAAAAACAACGAAATTATTTCTTTTCCAATTGATGATTTAATGGAAGATCGTTTTGGTCGTTATGCTAAATATATTATCCAAGACCGGGCTTTACCTGATGTACGTGATGGTTTAAAACCTGTGCAACGTCGGATCTTGTATGGGATGAGTGAGTTGAAAATCTTTTATAATAAACCAACTCTTAAATCAGCTCGGATTGTTGGAGATGTGATGGGTAAATATCATCCCCATGGTGATAGTTCGATTTATGAAGCGATGGTGCGAATGTCTCAGGATTGAAAGATGGGTGTTCCGTTAGTAAGAATGCAGGGAAATAACGGTTCAATTGATGGGGATAGTGCTGCAGCATACCGTTATACTGAAGCAAAACTGCAAAAAATTTCTGAGTTATTATTAAGTGATTTAGATAAAGATACAGTTGAATTTGCTCCAAACTATGATGATAAGTTAAAAGAACCAACCGTACTACCAGCTTATTTTCCAAATATTTTGGTTAATGGATCGACTGGAATTGCTGCAGGATATGCCACAAACATGCCCCCTCATAATCTTAATGAAGTGGTTGATGTAACAATTGCTTATATCAAAAACCCGGAGTTAACTTTAAAAGAAGCGATGAAATTTTTAAAGGGTCCTGATTTTCCTACGGGAGGAATTATTCAGGGTGTTGATGGGGTCAAGAATGCCTTTCATAAGGGTCGGGGAAAAGTTATCTTAAACTCAAAATGACACGAAGAAAAACACGCGTTAATTATTGATGAAATTCCTTATGAAGTAATTAAACAAGATTTAGTTAAAGATATTGGTCTGGTGGCTGATGAAAATCCTGGGTTGGAAATCAAAGAAGTGATAGATGAATCAGGAAGAGAACACGCCATTCGAATTGCGATTTATTTAAGTGCAAAAGCTAATCTAGAAGTCGTAAGAAAAGTTTTATTTAAACAAACTAACCTTTCAATCTCTTATAACTATAACAACGTGGTGATTATTAATAAACAACCTCGTCAAGTGGGATTATTAGAAATCTTAGATTCTTATGTTAATCATTATGTCGATGTTTATCAAAAGAAAACTAAGTATAACCTTAACAAAGCGCTTGAGCGTTTAGAAATTGTCGAAGGTTTGATCAAAGCAATGGGAAATTTAGATGCAGTAATTAAAACCATTCGCGCTAGTGATAACCGTGGTAAT
Source organism: Mesoplasma sp. JKS002658 (assembly GCF_023566355.1). NCBI lineage: Bacteria > Bacillati > Mycoplasmatota > Mollicutes > Entomoplasmatales > Entomoplasmataceae > Mesoplasma > Mesoplasma whartonense. Next base: position 301,475 of record NZ_JAKNSW010000001.1, read on the forward strand.
GCCATGACAAACTTAATCCAAAGTTATGACTTTAGTCAGGCCCAAGCTCAAGCAATTGTAGATATGCAACTTTATCGGCTAACTTCAACTGATGTTGTTAAACTAGAACAAGAGCAAAAAGAATTAAAGGGTTTAATTAAAGAATATAAAACTTTATTAAAAGATGATTTAGCGTTAAACCAAGCAATTATTGATGATTTAAATCAAGTTAAAGCCTCATATGGTCGTCCTCGTCGTTCGGTGATTGAAAAAGAAGTCGAAAACTTAGAAGTTGAAATTAAAGATACCATTGTGGAAAAAACTTTGCACCTCTACCTTTCTAGGGATGGTTATTTAAAAGCAATTAGTAATGATGTTTATGGTAAAAATGAAATTGAAACTTTTGGTCGCAAACCTGGTGATGCGTGAATTTATCACCAAGAAGTTTCTAACATGGACCAGTTGATTGCGGTGTCGAACCAAGGAAATTACTATTCAATTCCCTTGTTTAAAGTCGGGTTTAGTAAATGAAAAGATAACGGAATTCATATTAATGAGTTTGCTTCTATGGGTGGTGAGGAAGTGGTTTTAACTGCTTTTTGTTTGCATGATTTTGCTTCCAGTCAAGGACAGTTATTATTAGGAACCAAACAAGGGTTAACTAAACGAGTGGTTCTGAGTGATTTAGAAACTAAAAGTTTTAACAAAGGTTTTAGAATTATGAAACTAGCTCAGGGTGATGAAGTAGTTAGTGCTAATTTAATCGCATCTGAAACTAAATATGTGGGAGTAGTGAGCAAAACTGGTTATGGAGTACGGTATAGTTTAGAAGATATCCCGATTCAAGGATTGAATTCTAAGGGAGTAAAAGCTTCTAGTAAAGATGATTTAATTAGCGGTGTAGTCCCTTTAACTCCACAAGAACAAGTTTTATTCTTAACTCAACAAGATAGCTACCAACGTCTAAGTCAAGACCAACTCCCCCTTTATGTTCGTCCCAAGAAAGGGGTTAAGTTGTTTACTCCTTTGAAGAGCAAACCAGAAGTAATCAGTAAGGTCTTTAATGTTAATTTAGATGATGAACTTGTTTTATTAAACGCTGATGATGACATTAAGGCTTTACCAATTAAAGCAACCAAAGTCGGACAATTAGGAGCAACAGCTACCAAATTGCCAATTAAGCAAGTTGTTGATGCTTATGTGATTGCTCGTGAAATGATTGATCCACACACTAAGGTTTTAGGAAGTGAAGAATATGTTGAGGAACAAACTTCTTCAATTCTGGTAGAACCAAAAACTGCTAAGGTTAAAAAAACTAAAAAAGTAACCCTTGAGACAAAACAAAAAGTTGATTCACAATTGCAAGAAGATATCGAAAAAAAAGTTAATAGCTTAGGTTCTTCTCTTCTTGATGACTTTGATTTTGGATTAACCACAAAGAATAATGTTGATGAAACTCAGTTGAATTTTGATGATTTATTAGCTGATGAAGACGATAATAAGGTTTAAATTAGTTACTTAACCAGAAAACCTTTATAATAAAGAAAGATAAAAAAAGATAAGGAAAAAAGGAGTAGATAAAAAATGAAAGATACTACTGTAGAAAAAAAAGTAAAAACAAAAAAGCATAAAGTTGATTGAAAGATGTTTTATCCAATTATTGGAATTCTTTTATTTGGTGCTTTATCTTTAATTGCTTTTGTTAGCATGGGGTTCGGGGTAAAAAATTCAACAACAGTTTTAGGAGCTCCTGTTTCTTTATTAATTCCGATTGGTAATTTAACTGATCATAACCCTACTTATGGAGCAACGGTTGCAGGAATTGTGATTGCTTGAATTACAATCATTGTTCCTTTTGCGATGATGTTTTGAAGTCCAAGTCCGAAATTAACCAAATGATTGGGAATTATTCCAATGGTTTTAACAGTTCTAGCAGGAGTCTTGATGTTGGCTGGAATCGGTTTATTCATTCGAGATTTTCAGAGTTTTGATGGATTAGCTACTTATAAGGTTAATGGTGGGGCGATTGCGGGAATCGTGGTTGTTTTGGTTATTGGGTGATTGATTGCCTTAGCTGGAATTACGCGTGGATTCTTCAATTTCAACTTCTGAACTGTTAAAATGTTTAACAAAACCAGAACCAATAAAGAAAATAATCCTCAATCATTAGGTGATTCTGCATCAACTTCTGCAACTTCAACTACTAATCCGAAGTTAAATAATCAAACTACTAAGGTTAAACCAGTGGTACAACAAGAATCAAGTGTTCCTAGTTCATCACCAATTGAACCAAGTCCAGTTTTATCAGAAATTGATGACGATCAAACGATTACGATTGGTGGTTTTAACCAAAATAGCACTCCAATTAAATAACTATAAAAATCACTTCTAAAAGTGATTTTTATTAAGGATAAGAAATTTGTTCTGTTTATTAAGTTGCAATTGTTTTATACTTAAAGATATTAAAGAAAAGAAAAGGAAAAAGAATATGAAAATTAACTTTAGAATGTTATGAGCCACTTTAGGAATTCTAGGCTTTTTGGTGTTCTCATTAATCGCTTTTGAATTAATTGGTTTTGCTACTAGCACTGATGGAGGAGATGGTTATTCAATTTTGCATACTGCAAGACTAAGTGACTTAAATCATGCTTCAGGAAAGATGTTAGATATTTATGGTTTAGGAATCGCTGGGTTAGTCGTTGCTTTTTCAGTTCTTGCGCTTCCGTTAGTGGGCTTCTTTTTGGGGAAAATGCCTAAAACTAATGCTGCTTTGGGAGGAGTAGCGTTGTTTTTAGAAGTCATTGGAGCTGCTTTGATGATTACTGCAATTTCGCTATTTATTACTGCTTCTGGAACTTTGGTAATTGATGATCGAAAAACTGGTTCAACTTTTATCAACCCTAAGGATAATTTTTCTGGTACTTTAATTGCTGCAGATTACGTGTTATTAGGTCTTGGTTTAGGAATTTCCTTGGGTGGAGTGGCAGCAGCTTTCTTTAAAATGAGTAATAAATCTAAAAGTAAATAGATTAATCTAAATTGAACTAAGAATAAAGTTTTGATTTATTCTCTTATTGAAATCTAACCTTAATAAGGTTAGATTTTTTAATCATTGGTATAAAAACGATAAAATTATCAGTATAATCGCTTTGATGTTTAGAAAAGAATAATAAAAAGTCTTAATTAGAGATTTTTCTAAAAACTATTTAATTTTTGGAAAAAGTTATTGTTTGTGGAAAACTAAAAATAAGTATCAAAATAAAAAGGTTTATATTTGCTATTTTTCTTAAAATACAACTTTTTAGTCTTTTTTGGTGTTTTAATAACGAAAAAGTGTAATACTAAAATTAGCAATTAAGGAGAAATTTTAAAAAGAATTTCTGTGGAATTGACGATAGCAGAAATGGTTATTTTTGTTAACAAGTTTAGTTTTCACAAAAACTTTGCAAAGTTTTAAATTAATTGCGAATCGGTAAAATAGCTTAGGATATAAACTGTTAGGTACTTTGCTTTCTACTATTAAAAATGGTAAAAAACAAGTGAATTATCACTAAACCTTGCTGATTAATTAGCTTTGGATTCATGATTCAAGGTTATGAGTTATGACTTTTAGTCATCAACATTATGAGGTCTTTGGACCAGTAATGGATGTTTGGTATGTGAATGCTATTCAGGCTCAGCAAAACTAATTAATTAAAATCAGCTTTGGTTTTTAGTACCTTATAAGTTTTTTTACTAGAAATTGTGCTTTTCAATAATAATGATGCCAAAAAAGTTATTGAAATCACTAAACTTTATTAAGATCTGAAGCCTGTACAGATAATAAAGTTTAATAACCAAGTAGTGGTGAGTGGGACTTAAAAGTTAATGTTTTCGTCCAACATTAATTAAAAAATCGTCATTTTAATTCTTGATTAACTCGCCATTAGTCATTTTGATGATAAAAAAAGCAGTCCTCTGCTCAAGGATTGCAACAATTCTCTCTACAAAATACAAACATACACAAGTCGTTTACTTTTGATATAAACTTAATTTCTTAGTTAGTTTTAAATATTGTGGATGAAGTTGATTGATAATGACAATCAACAAGATCTGTTCGGACTGATCGTTTCTACTAATTAGGCTTGCTCTCTAACCTAATTAAATATTTATGATACCCTACCCCAACTAGTTTTACCAGCGTTTAAGTAAGTAAAAAAGAATTTTTTAAAACTAATTCTCTCTCTAATCTCATGTTTTAATCACTATTCTTGTTAATTTTATTCTTATGGTTGGTCAAACAATTTAATTGGATCTGGGTGTTGATAAACTAATGTAAATGCATTGTTCTCTTAATTAAATTTCTATAGGATTTATTCCTAGATGCTCTCTTTCAAACCTTTATTTATGCCGCTAAAGGTGATGTCTATTGCTCGTCAAGTCCTAATTTCTTTATTTTAACAACAGAATTGCCATGAATTCTGCGTTGATTGAAATATGGACAGTGGTTATCTTCCAAGAGTTTTTGCTCTCTCTTATTTTTAACTTTTGGTTTCATGATAACTACACATTATTTTCTTAAAACAATTCTCTTTAATATTTTTTATTAAATTTTTCTCTCCAAAAAGTTAACCATCATCATCTACTATGGTTATGCTTGTTAGTAGTTGTTTCTAATTAGATCAAGTGTTTATTGCTCTAAAAATGCTTTGTCAATCAATTAGAATCACTATTTAAATTGATATCCTAAATCTTTGTTGTTATATGGGTTTAGAGTTATTAAACAAACTAAAGTGCTAGCTAGTGCTAAGGTATTTTTACCAAAAGAGTGGTTTAACCCACTCTTTTTTCTTGTTTGGACTTTGTCTTGATTTAGGTTTGATAAAATTAAAGCAACAAAGAAAGTGGATGGAAAAATGAGTGCACAAGATGAAACACAACCTTTAATCCTTTCTGGAACAATTACTAAATTTCTCTTTCAAAACCAAGCTGGGTGGGGAGTGGCACTTTTTAAAAGTGATGAACAAAGTAATGCTTCAGTAAAAATTAAGGGCCAAATTGGTAGTTTACAAGCTCATGTGAATTATGAATTAACAGGAGAATTTGAAGACAATAACAAGTATGGAAAGAGTTTTAATGTTTTGAGTGCCTCACTGGGAGTTGGTAAAAGCAAAACTCAAGTGATTAACTATCTTTCAAGTGCCTTGTTTCCTGGAATTGGAAGACAAGCAGCAACCTTAATTGCTGAACACTATCAGGATAATGTCATTGAAAAAATCAATGCTGACCCTGATAGTTTAACTTTAGTTAAAGGTTTAAGTTCTCAAAAGGTTAGTTTAATTCAACATGTTTTAGCCCAGATTGTTAATCAGAACCAGTTAACAAAAATTTTCTATGAACAAAACCTTAAAATTGATTTTTATAACTATTTAAAAGAACACAGTGAAAGTGATACTGAAATTGATGAAATTTTAACTAATAGTTTCTATGAATATGCCTATGATCACCACTTAACTCCTTTTAGTGAAGTGGAAAAAGTAGCGGTTTATTTTGAAAAACTAAGTGTCGATGATCCCAAACGTCTTGCGTGAGCTGCTCACAACCAGAGTGAAGAACTCTTGTATGAGTCTGGTAATACTTACACGAATGTAAAAAAATTAACTCTCAAACTACAAACTTATACCCACCAGTTTGATTCTGAAGTTATCTATCAAGGATTGTTAAAAGCGAAGGAACTCAAACTGCTTTACTTTATTGACCAGAGGATTTATTCTGCAGAATCTTGAAATGATGAAAATTTAATTGCCACAACAATTAAACAACGTATCGAAGCACAAGAAGGTTTGTTAGTCGATGAAAAAGTACTTGACTCTTTAATTGCTAAAGTTGAAGCAGAACTTGCTTTTGAATTGAAATTACCAGAATTTAAGTATGACCAAGAACAACAACAGGCGTTAAAAATGGCTGTTGAGAAAAATTTCTTACTTTTAACTGGTGGTCCAGGAACTGGAAAAACCACGGTAATTAAAGGAATTTATAAACTTTTAACTTATTTAAATGATCGAATTAAGATTCGGGTAGCTGCACCAACAGGACGAGCAAGTGCTAGGTTAAACGAAATTGATGATCATTTAAAAGCAACAACTATTCACAAACTTTTAGGTGCTGAAGAGAATAAAACGTTTCGGTTTAATCGTGATCATCAGTTTGATTTCGACTGTCTAATTCTTGATGAAGCCTCAATGATTGAAAACTTCTTGTTTGCTCGGGTAAGTGAGGCTAGTCTTGGGGTGGAAAAAATTATTTTGGTTGGTGATCAAAACCAACTACCAAGTGTGGGATATGGGGATTTGTTTGCTAATTTGTTAGCAGTTGAACAGTTAAGTCAAGTGCGCTTGACTAATCCTTATCGTCAAAAGAATGGTAATGGGATTATTGATTTAGCGTACAAGGTTTTAAATAAAGAGATTCAAACTCCTGATGATTTAAAAAGATTGAGTAATGTTGAAGTTATTTTTGATCAAAGTGTTGAAGAACAAGCAAAAACTCTTGAAGAACTTTTTTGTAAGTTTGTTAAAAGTGCTCCAGCGACAAACTTGTTAAACATTCAGGTGATTGCTCCTTTTTATAAGGGTAATTTGGGGATTAATACTTTAAATGCCATCTTGCAAGACAGTTATCAAGAAAAAGTTTTGAAAAAAACCCCAGAAGTTTTAACTTCTCAAACTTTAGTTAAGAAGAACCTTCGCTTTAGTCAGGATGACAAGATTATGTATCTAGTCAATGATGGTGATTTGGGATTGAGTAATGGGGATGTAGGAATCATTGAAAGTATTACTCTCGTTAATAATCACTTAGAAGACACAATGGTTAAGTTTAATGATTTAACCAAACAATTTCACGCTGATAACTTTAACTTTACAGGTTTAAGTTATGCTTGTAGTGTTCATAAAACCCAAGGGAGTGAATATCAGAACGTGATTTTAGTTTTGGAAAAAGGAATGAACCAAATCTTTTTGACTAATCAATTGATTTATACTGCAATCACTCGAGCAAAGAAAAGTTTGACTATCCTTGGTGATTTTGATACTTTCTACCAAGGAATTAATAAAAGAAATATTGTGCGAAGCACGACTTTAACCATTAAAATAAAAGAGCAATTACTTGCAAGTAAGGAGAATAATCATGATTATTAAAAATGCTCAAATTGTTTTAGTTGACCAAGTTGTCAAGGGATGAATGGAAATTTTAGATGATAAGATTGTTAAAATTTGTCCAGGAGAAACTGATCAACTTGGAGTTGATCTCAATTGGTCTTGAATCATGCCAGGATTTATTGATTGTCATGTCCATGGTGGGTATGGAATTACTTTTGAAAGTGGTCGGATTGAAGATTATGTTGAATATGCGAAAAAAACTCCCCAAGAAGGAGTTACTAGTTTTTGTTTAACTTCAGTTACCAATACGGTTGAAAAAAATAACCAGTATTATGCTGAATTTGGAAAGTTTATGCTTGAATTCAATCACGGAGAACAAGCTACTTGTTTAGGAGCGCATCTGGAGGGTCCTTTTATTGCTCCTAGCAAAAAGGGAGCTCATGATGCTACATTGCTAAAAAAACCCGACATTAAGTTAACCCAACAATGAAATCAGTTAACCCATGAAAACCTAAAAATTGTCACCTATGCTCCTGAAGAACAGGATGGTAGTTACACGAAGTGATTAATCCAAAACAAGATTTTACCAAGTGCTGGACATTGTAACATCGGAGCTAAGCAATTTCTTGAACAAGAATACTTGTTAGGGGTCCGTCATGTTACTCATTTGTTTAACCAAATGAGTGGTGTTGATCACCACCATCCTGGACTAGTAGTTGCTGCAATGGATCGCGATGACATTTTATGTGAAGTAATTTCTGATGGAATTCACTTAGATCCTTTAGTTTTGGAAATGATTTATAAAACTAAAGGATCTAAGGGGATCGTGATTGTGACTGATGGAATGATTGCTAAGGGAATGAAGGATGGTGATTATCTTTTAGGCGATTTATCAGTGACAAAAAAAGGTTTAAGAGTGGTTTTAAAAGGTACTGATACCCTGGCGGCTTCTCCGGCTGGTTTTGATCATAACGTGCGTACTTATGCACAATTATGTCAGATTCCGATGGTTGAACTAGCACATATGAGTGCGACTAATATTGCTAAACAACTAAACATCATTGATCATACTGGAATGATTGCACCAGGAATGGATGCTGATCTTGTTGTTTTATCAAATGATTTAGTCGTTGAACAAACGATTATTAAGGGAAAGGTGGTTTATCAAAATGAACACAAAGACTTATAATTTAGCTAAGTATATTTCTACGATTGGGTCGGTGTTTTTATTTACTGGTCCGTTGTTAGGGTTTTTACAAGCTTGAAAAAACATCTTTCATCACAATCAAGCTGCTTTACAAGGGGTAAGTTTAACCTTGACCCTTCTTGGTGCTTTTTTGATTGGGATTTATTTATTAATTCGTCAGAACTTGAAGAAAAAAACTCCCTACGTTCATACTGCTAAAGATTTAAAGTTGTTTTATTCGAGTATCGGAGTTTATCTTAGTGGTGCTTTTTTTGCTTTAATCACTTTGATTTTTACCTTAACTCTAACTCCTGCAAAAACCATCATGATTGTTTTTGCTCCGTTTTATCTAATCGAGGTCTTGTGTTTAATTGCTGCTTCGATGCTTGAATCGATGAGTCGAGTTAATGAACAAATTTATCTTTACCAAGAAGAAAACAAGCGTTTAGAAGCAATTGCTAAGCAAGATCGAAGTGAACAAGCTGCTTATTCTGAACAAGGAATTAAACGAACTAATGAAGGAAAATCACTGTTGAGTGAAATCGAAGTTACTTCTGCTGTTAGTGAAGATTTAAAAGCAGAAATTCAAAATGCTTTAAGTGAACAGTCATTAGAGGAGAATGAAAAATAAGTTTCATTTTAAAATATTCTCAAAACACAAAGCGGAAATTTCTGGTTTTCGTGGTAAAATTTCTCTTAGTTTTTAATTTTAAATAGAAAGTTTTGATTATAAGAATGACTAAAAACAAAACCCAGGCCTATTATTGAGAAAATATTATTGCAATTGCAGTAGTAGGGATTTTTTGTATTTTTGGCTTGATTAGTTGAATTGTTGCTAGTAATTATTCTTTGGATTTAAAGTTTTCTGAAGCCTTGGATAATGGAATGAAGTACAAGTTTATCCGGTTTTGAACTATGTTTCGGGTATTAGATGGATATGAGGGAGTAGTTACTTTCATTCTGCCAATGGTGTTTGTGATTGCAGAATCCTTTCTTTTAGCGATGAAAAAAGCTCGTCCTCACGGATGGTTTGCTCACCATCATGCTTCTTTTACTTGAGTATACTTATTGATGGCCGCTTTATGAAGTGCAGGAATTACCTTAGAGTCAGTTTATTTTTTCTTTAGTAACCAAGGGTTTGGTCGGGGATACTGGTACTGGTTTCAAACTGGGTGAAGTTATCTAATCCCTGGATTTGTTGTTTCACTAACAATTCAGTTAGTTTATTTGTGAACTGCTACTTGGTATGTGCACTGAAAATTAGCTCGTCGTCACGATTTTTTAACCAATCAATATTGAAAACGTGCTTGTGTGGCACTACTAACTATTGGTTTTATTTATATCCCAATTGCTGTCTTTAAATCTGGTCTCCGTAGGGAATACTTGTATAACATTAGGTTTGCAGACTTACTGACTCGGATGGAAACTGATTTTCCCCAACGATTTGCCTTCTATCTTAACCAGGGGGGGGTTGGTGGATGAGACTATGGTTTTAATCCTGATGCCTATTCTGATTCTGATTTAAAAAATTTGTTTGGAGAGCGTTATTTTGAATACGTGCAAAACCGTAAGGCTTATATTCAAGAATGAATCCAAAACTGAAATACCGATCATCCTGAGAATCCGATTACTTTAGTCAATAAATATTATTTCAATTTTCCTGAAAATAGTCCTCGTGATCTCTTTAACAATCCTCGTACAGGTTGAAACTACTTTGATTCAAACCAAACTTATCCTTGATATAAACCAACCGGATGAGGAAAGTGGAGGGGCGATAACAACCTGTTAAAAGAAGCGATTCCTCACCAATCAGCTTTTCCTAGTGGCCATATGGCAGCCGCTTTTGGAATTTGTATGACAGTTTATATCTTTAAAGGTGATCGTCAAAAAAGTGTTGTAATTGGTCGTCGGATTGGGTTTGTTGCAGGATTAATTTTCTGTTTGGATATGTTCTTTTCTTTGGCAATTTCGTTAAGCCATTGATGAAGTGATCTTGGTTTTACGATGTTTTGGTTAGGACCAGCCCTAATAACAGCTTATGGAGTAACAATGTTGGGGACAAAGGTTTTGGTGAATCCGTTCTTTAAGTGAGTAAAGAATTGAAACCAACCTCACCAAAAATAATTCGCTTGATGCGAAAAAACTCTCAAAACGTAATGTGGATCAAATTGGAGTTAACTTATCAAGAAAAAAATAGTTATAGATTTGACAAGAAAACAACAAACTGCTCTTTTCTTGTCATTTTTTAGTTTTAATCGAAGAAAGGCATTTATTTAAAATGTTAAGAAAAATTAAAAACCCTTATAGTTGAGAAAATCTCCTTGCTTTTGGTGTGCTTGCTATCTTTTGTATTTTTGGCTTGATTAGTTGAATTGTTGCTAGTAATTATTCTGTGGATTTAAAGTTTTCTGAAGTCCTGGATCATGGAATGAAGTACAAGTTTATCCGGTTTTGAACTATGTTTCGGGTTTTAGATGGCTTTGAAGGAGTAATTACTTTTATTTTTCCAATGGGATATATTGTTATTGAATCCTTTCTTTTAGCGATGAAAAAAGCTCGTCCTCACGGATGGTTTGCCCATTATCACACAACTTCTGTTTGAATTTATTTGTTCATGTCTGGAGGGTGAACTGCTGGAGTTACCCTTCGCTCTGTTACCTTCTTTTTTGGTGATCAAGGGTTTGGTCAGGGATACTGGTACTGGTTTCAAACTGGGTGAAGCTATCTAATCCCTGGATTTGTTGTTTCACTAACAATTCAGTTAGTTTATTTGTGAACTGCTACTTGGTATGTGCACCAAAAATTAGCTCGTCGTCACGACTTTTTAGTTCAGCAGTATTGAAAGCGTGCTTGTGTGGCACTACTAAGTATTGGTTTTATTTATATCCCGGTTTTAATTCTAAAAACTGGTTTTGGTCGCCCGTATTTATATAACATTCGCTTTGGTGATTTATTTGTCAAAATGCAAAGTCAAGCTCCAGAACGTTTTGCTCATTACTTGAATCAAAGTCCAACTACTTGGCATCGTAACGCAGGTTTTAACCCTAATCCTTACACTGCTGAACAATTAAAAGCCTTGTTTGGTGAACGGTATTATCAGTATGTCGAAAATCAACAACAACTGGTGCAGACTTGAGTTGATGATTGAAATCAAAATCATCCTGCCAACCAGATTGCAATTAATAACCATTATTACTTCAATTTTCCTGAAAATAGTCCTCGTGATCTCTTTAACAATCCTCGTAGGGGTTGAAACTACTTTGATTCAAACCAAACTTATCCTTGATATAAACCAACCGGACAAGGGAATTGAAACGGAGATAATAACTTGTTAGCAGCAGCAATTCCTGATGAAGGTGCCTTTCCTAGTGGTCATATGGTAGCAACTTTTGGGATTTGTTTGACAGTTTATCTTTTTAAAGATGACCACGATAAACAAGTAGTTATCATTCGTCGGATTGGGTTTGTGATTGGTTTAATCTTTTATCTAGATATGTTCTTTTCTTTAGCGGTTTCTTTAAGTCACTGGTGAAGCGACTTAGGATTTAGTATGTTTTGAACTGGCATTGGGGTTTTACTTGCACATGTAACAATGCTCTTGATTAATAAATTTTTAATTCTGCCCTTTTTTAGATGGGTTAAAATTAGTTAAGATTATCTTCATTCACCAATTTCCCAACTAGTTGAATCTAAAAATTAGCACTTTTTTATCAACTAAGCTTGAATAAAACTGAGGGTGGAGAAACTTTAGAAAACCCCCTGCTAATTGTTGCTTATCGTTATATAATCAAAATAGAGTGATTTTTCGTAAAGAAAACAAATTGATGATAGGAGATAAAAAGAATGAAAAACACCGCAAACAAAGTTGTCTTGATTGGGGCTGGTGCAGTTGGAACTTCCTTCTTATATTCTGCAATTAACCAAGGAATTGCTGCTGATTATGTGCTGATTGATGCTTTTCCAGACGCTGCAGAAGGAAATGCATTAGATTTAGCTGATACTGCTGCTGTCCTTCCGACCCCCTTTGCTCGCATTAAGGCGGGAAGTTATCAGGATTGTCAGGATGCTGATGTTCTGGTAATTACTGCTGGTCGTCCTCAAAAACCAGGAGAAACCCGTTTAGATATGGTTGCTGGTAACGCCCAAATTATGAAGTCAATTGCTTTGGAAGTAAAAGCTTCTGGTTTTAGTGGGATTACTGTGATTGCCTCTAACCCAGTTGATGTTTTAACCTTAGTGTATCAAGAAGTAACTGGTTTTGACCCTCACAAGGTTATTGGGAGTGGAACTACTTTAGACTCAGCTCGTTTAAGAAGATTAGTTGGAGAAAAATTAGCAGTTTCTCCAACTAATGTCGAAACCTTTTTAATGGGAGAACACGGTGATTCATCAGTAGCTGTTTGATCACATGCGACAATTATGGGTCAACCTTTAAGTAAATACATTGAAAGTAATCAAATTACTCAACAACAATTAGATGAAACTCGAACTCAAGCAATTAACATGGCTTATCGAATTATTGAATTAAAACGAGCTACTTTTTATGGAATTGGTGCTTGTTTAACCAGAATTGTTAAAGCTATTCTCAATGATGAACGTTCAACTTTAATGGTTGGTGCGAAACTGAGTGGTGAGTATGAAAATAGTGATTTGTATACAGGAGTACCAGCAATTATTTCTGCTCAAGGGTGAGAAAGTATTATTGAATGGGATTTAACCAAAGAAGAACAAACACAATTTAACCAATCTTGTGCAACTTTAAACCAATCAATTCAAAAAGCTCGCGAAGCAATTAAGTAAATATTGGTGCAAAACTTCCCTAAGGGAAGTTTTTTTGACATCAATTTTTCAACTGCTGAGGTTTTCTTACAGGCAAAACGTTATAATTAAGAATATTAATCATTAGAACATAAACGATAAGGGAGAATTTAATGACACCAGTTCGGAAAAAGATTATTGCTAGTTTAACTCCAGTACTTCAAGAAAAAATTTTGACTGAAGTTAAGGAAGGTAAAGAAGCACGCCAGGTCATGCGCGATTTAAACTTCTTTTTACAAGATTTTGATAAAGAGATGATGAAAATCACTTACAACTACGTGAAGTTTTTAGAGTCAGTTTGTCAGAATGGTAAGGATACTAGCGCTGCATTTGAGCAGTTTTTAAATAAAATGGATTACCGGTATGATCATCCTGTGATTGGTGATACTGAAACCAAAACTGATGCCACCCTGCTTGATGATACAACCACTTTTTTAGCAGGTGATTTAAACACTCGTGAAAGTGATCGTCAAAAGTATGATGAAATGATGAGTAAACTACAACATACTCAAGTTAGAGTGGTTGGTGAAGAGGTTAAGCGAGTTAGTCAGTCTGATGAAGTTGAAAAAACAGGAGTAACAGTTGCTGATTTGCTAGATAAGGAACAAAAGATTGTTCAAGCATTGACTGACTTATCAGATTCAATTCATATTCGTAACTTGTATAACGACAATATGGAAGAAACTTTCAGTGGTTTGTTAAAAACGATTCTTACTTCAGTTAACGAATTGAGTGAAAAGTACACCACTTTAGCACAACAAGTTGATGAACTAAGTGGTCAATTAACTGATTTGGAAATTAAGACTTTAAATAGTGTTGCAAAAATGCTAAACAAGGCAAAAAGTGACCATTCACCAACAACAATTTCTAATAATTTGGAAATTGATAATAACCAAGAACTGGTTGCTTTTATTCAAAAGCAACCTTCAAGTAATGAAGAGGGAGTATCTCAAGCAGAAGTTAATGAAGAATTGACGATGATCGAAGAAATTTTTACAATTGGTGAGGAAGTTTTTTATCAAGAAGAGATTTGAACAATCATTCAAGCTAGCCAAATCAAGAATAGTGTTACTGACGAAGAGGAAATTCGGATCAAAATTAAAAACAATTTAACTCAAGAAGAGTTATGAGTTGGGTTTGAAGAAATTGATAAGTAGTTTTTGGAAATAAAACTGGAAAATAAAACCAGAGAATTCTCTGTTTCATCTTGTATTGTCTGGAAAAATTTTATAAATTATGTAGTGTTGCTAAATGTTGAAAAAAGGCTGCTGCCTTTTTTGATGTTTGGTTTAACTATAAAAAAGAGAAAGGAAAATAAAAGATGCCTAAACAGCAAATTATTGGTGCTACAAATAAAACTGTAAATGATTTTATTAAGGACCAAAATGTTGATGAATTAGCTCGCAGTCAAGAAGAATTTTTAGTCAAGAGTTATAACAAAACTAAAGCGAAAACTTTTTTCCATAAACTTGGTAATTCATTAGGATTAGTTGTTGTCACCTTGCCTTTAGCTGGTTTACTGGCTGCTATTGGTGGGGTTGTCTTAACATATGCTGGTAATGAAGGAGTGGCTACTCTGGGGTTAGTTTTAAAGGGAATGGGTCAAACTGTTCTTTCTAACATGGGATTACTCTTCATGCTTGCAATTATTATCGGATTTACTGGCAATAAAGGAATGGCAGTTTATGCAGGGTTACTTGCCTACATAGCCTTTGTCGCCTTTTCGATTCCCTTCATTCGTTGAAATGGTGGGGACATTAACGGAACTAAGTTTTCAATTTGGTTCTGACATGATTTAGAAAAGAGTACTCAATTAACCAGCGTCTTGGGATTGGGAACAGGAGCTGTTAGTGAACTTGGTGGTAAAGAATACTTAGTTCACAACTCATGACAAGGATTAGAAAGTTTAAACACTGGAGTTTTAGGAGGAATTTGTTTAGGGTTCATTTATGTTTGAACTTATAACCGTTTCAAAGACCTAAAATTACCAACTGCTTTTGCTTTCTTTGAAGGAGAAAAGTTTGTCGCTTTACTAAATATTGTCCTTGCTCCAATTGTTGCAAGTACGTTTATTATTGTTTGACCAGCAGTTAACTACGGATTGGGATATATCGGAATTGGATTAAGCTACTTACCCTTTGGATTAGATTCCCTATTATATGGATTTGTAACTAGATTATTACTTCCATTTGAAGCCCACCCAGCGTTCTACGGACCGTTATGATGAACTTCAGCTGGAGGTCAATTAGGAGCTAACGAATATAAAATCGTTGGTGCAGCTGTGGCTAGAATTTATGGAGGATTAGCTCCTGGTGTTGGCCAAGAGTTAAACTTCTATGCTCATGATGTCACAAATTACTTAAATGGTATTAAGTTAAGTGATGGAACAACTTTGTATGACTTTATTAAAAATACAATCGGAGTAAACGGAACTGGATCTAATGGTTTTGAAGCTATTCGTCAACAATTGTATGATGGTATTATTCAAGCATTTAGAGATTCAAATAAAACTATTACTGATGCTCAAAATGCGCAGTTAAACGATTTGTTTACCCAAGCATATAGTAGTATTAACTGAACGATTGTCGGGGATCAATTTATGACCATGGAATTGGTAAATAATAACCCTTACTTCGACCTTCGTGATGCTTGAGCAGTTAACTTAAAAGTTACTCGCTTTATTTCTGGAGGATATGCCAATGATTTATTAATCATTCCAACAGTTGGAATGGCTATGTGGTCAACTTTAGATAAAGAAGCTCGTAAAAAGAAATTTGGATACTACATGGGGGCAGTTGTAACTTGTGTTGGTTTAGGAATTACTGAACCAATCGAATTCTTATTTGCCTTCTCAGCTCCATTAATTTTCTTTGGATTCTATGCTCCATTCTTCGGACTTTTCTTTGGTGCAGCTAACTTGTTCCAAGTGAGATTGGGTTCAACCTTCTCTCAAGGATTGTTAGACTTTGTGGTTAACGGAATTATTCCAACTGCAACTAGAAAACATGAAGCAGTAGCACAAACTAACATCTATATTCCATTTATTCTTGGTTTAATTGGAGCGGCAGTTGCGTTCCCATTATTTAGATGAATCTTTATTAAGTTTGAATTTGCTGCTCCAGGATCAAAAGCAGCAGAACAAGGTATTGGAGTTTCTACTTCAAAATACCAACGTATTAAAGAAGATTATGATGGATTAGTACTTTACTTTGGAGGTTTAGAAAACATTTCTGATGTAGAGCCAAAAGATAAAGGTCAAGTGATTGTCACAGTTAAATCACCAGAATTAGTGGTTAATAACGCCTTTACCCAAGATAAATTGAATCAAACCTTACAAAAAGATCACAAGTATACAATTGATGTTGTTTCTAATCAAGGAATTGAATATTTAGAAATGATTGAAGGCATTGTTAAAATGCGTAATGACGATCTTGAACGTCAGGTTTATCTAAAAAACTTGAAAAAGAGTTTCAAAGAACTTATTAAAACTACCCGTGATAAAAAAGATCAAGCAGCAGCGCAAACTTTAAGAACAAAGATTAATGAAAATATCAAAGTCTTCAAAGCAAAATTAGTTCACGCTGAAAAAATTAACAAGATTAACGCTCACTGAGAATTTAAAGAAGATCAATTACTAAACACAAGTGAAATTGATAAACTGAAATATAAACATACAGTGAAGATGTGAGCCTTAAGCCATCAACAAGAACGTCAAATAGCAAAAGCTGATTACCAAATGGCTTTAAAATTAGCTAGTGACAAGGATGAAAAAGCAACTTTAAAGAGTGATTATCAAAAACAACTTGATGGTTTAAAACCACAAAAAGAATTGATGAAAAAAGAAAAAGCAGCGTTCAAAACTAAACTTAAAGCTTTGCAAAAAGAAAAAAAGACAGAATATAAAAAACAACGTGCTTTAGCAAAACAAGAAGCTGCAAAAACAAAGAAGATTAAAACTTCAAAAACTAAGAAAAAATAAGCCTTTCTAATGATTTTTAACCACTTAATTTGTTTAGTTTTAACCAATTTTCAGGTATAATATAAGGGAAATGAATTGGTGGTGAAATAGATCATGGCAAGCGTAATTGTGCACGAAGGTGAACCAATTGATAAGGCTTTAAAGCGTTTCCAAAAAGTAGCTTCAGTAAATAAAGCTGAGGCAAGAAAAAGGGAATACTACTTAAGCAAAAAAGAAAAACGTATCTACAAGCAAAAGCAGAATCGTCGATACAAGTAATGTTCATTGCATAATTTTAAAAGTACCAAGGCATATTTGGTACTTTTTTTGTTTTTCTCCGTATTCTTTAATGGGGTAAAAATGCTTGACAGTCTCTTATTAAAGTCATCAAATCATTATTTAGAAGAAGATCAACTTTATTTTCTGGTTCAAGATCAAACCTTTATTTATCAGTTAATCTTTTATAAAGCACAAGTTTCTACCAAAAAGGTTTATTTATTAGTTTATCACAATGAATTTAATACTATTTGGTTAGCTTTTTATAACCAACACGAACGAACTTTATTTCGAGAATTATTAAAAATTCCTGGAATTGGTTTGAAAAACGCTCAATTGCTGGTGAAAAGTTACACTTACCAAGAAATTTTGATGATTGTTAAAACTAATAATGAAGCTAAATTACTTGAATTAAAAGGAATTGGCACTAAAATGGCTAAAAATGTCATTACAAAACTCCAAAAAACGCTTTTTAACGTGACTTATTCTTCGCGTGAAGAGGAATTGATTAGTTGTTTAACCCGTCTTGGTTATTCTCGAATTAAAGTGTTAAATGTCATTAAAAATTTAGATTTAACCAGAAATGATGAAGAATGTTTGCAGTTTTTATTAACGTGGTTAGGAGGAGAAGTTAATGAATCAAGATAGTGATGTTTGAGCTGAGTATCAAGGACAGAATAGAATTATTACCAATTTAAAAATGTATGTTCAATCAGCAATGATTTTAGAAAAACCCCTTGATCACACGTTGATTTATGGACAAAGTGGAATGGGAAAAACTACTTTAGCAAAATTAATTGCCAAAGTTATGAAAGTAAAGATTCATATACTTAACGGAACAAGTTTGCAAAAACCAAGTGATATTATTTCAGTTTTGACAACTCTGAAACCAAATGAGATTATTTTTATTGATGAAGTTCATGCAATTAGTACCCAGGTTAGTGAAATTCTTTATCCAGTGATTGATGAAGGCAAAATTAGTTTAATTATTGGTCAAGAATACAATTCTAAAAATATTCAAATTACTTTACCACCCTTTACCCTAATTACTGCAACAACAGAATTAGATCAACTCGCTTCTCCTTTTCTTAATCGGTTTCCTATTTATTTGTGCCTGGATGATTATGGTTGTGAAGAAATTGGCACTATAATTGCTGGTTATGCACAAACGATTAATTTACCTTTAAATTTAATGATGGCGACTTATTTAGGAGGTTATGCTCGTAAAACTCCACGAATTGCCCTTAATTTAACAAAAAGAATTAATGATTTTTATTTAACAGGAAAAATCAAAAATCTTAACAATCAAGAAAATCTTAAGCAAATTTTACACCAAATGGGACTTTATGAGCAAGGATTAACTAGTGATGATTTGAAATATCTCCAAGTGTTGACCTCATCTTCACCATTGGGATTAGAAAATATTATGCAACGTTTAAACATTCCTTGAAAGATAATTAAATCAATGATCGAACCCTATTTAATTGGTGAAGGATATGTAATTAGAACTAATAAAGGACGAATGATTACAGCTAAGGGTGAAGCATTCATAAAAAAAGTTGAGTAATTACTCAACTTTAGCATCAATTTGGATTTGTTTTAATAGACAATCACCAAAATCAATCTTTAAGGTTAGTTGATTGATTAAAGCAGAAATGGCAATAAACTCTTTCCATTCTTTTTGTTTAGTTTCAACATTTAGCAAAGTATCAATTGACAAATTATTATTAACATAACTTTGATAACTTCTATCAGCAAACATGACAATAACATCTTTAGCTTGAGTCTTTTCAGCTCAAGTAACCGTTGGAGAATTAATCACCGCTACTTCTTCACTAATATCCTTACTGATATCTTTGTTCTTATTATTTTTATTTCTTTCGATATAATTTTCGATGTCAACACCGATTTCTTTGATTCCTTTGTTTAAAAGGTATTCAACATCAACAGCATCAATTTCTTTCACCAATTCTTCTTTGCCAATCTTATTTTGCAAATCACGAATAAAATCTAAGACTTTGCTCGCTTGATTAAAAGTGCGACCAAATTGAATTTTAATCATTAGTTTTGCCATTGGGGGAGCAATTCCAGTAGTGGGATTAAACTGAACCAAGTTTTGCAAGTCAACTAAAGAAATTTGTCCATCTTTATCAGTAATGTTAATTTTTTGACTGTTGATAAAACCAACTGCATCAGAAAAACTTTTTAAATAAGATGCTTCACGGGTGATTTTGTTCAGTTCGTTAGTTAACTCTTGTTTATCGATGATAATGTTTGGCAATTGTGCGGGTAATTCAGAATCGTCATCTAACTTACTAAAGTCACTTTGAATCTGTTTTACCAAACGTTTGACTGTTTCTTGGGTTCAATTTACTGTTGATTGGTCAATTGAATTTTTAAAAATTTTCATGTAAAAACTAACCTAACTTTCTTATATAATTTATATTATATCTAATTTGGGTTCGCAATCAACTAAATAGAATTGAGGTTATGATGAAGAAGACCGATTTTAAACAAGAGGGCGATCACTATAAATTGAACAAGTACCAAAAGTTTTATGTGGATCAAAAGTTGGTAAAAGAACATTTATTAAAAATAATTAAGTTTCCAGTTGTAGTTATGGATACAGAATTTTTTAACCGTTCTCACGATAAGGGTAATTTTGATACCCAGCTTTATAATGAAGCAGAACCTTCGCTGATTTACACTTTGTCTTTTTCTTTTGCTCAAAGTTATATGGATTTATTACAAAGAAAGAATAAAAAGGCGATTTCTACTCTTTATGTCCGACGTAGGTATGAACAAAAGCACTTTAACTTTAAAAAGACGATGGATAAAATGTTGACCTCTTTTGTGAATACTTGCTTAACTAAAGAGATTAAAACTTTAGTTTTTGCTGGACAAAGCAATGATGTTAGAATTTTAGAACGTTGAATTAACCAACATCCCACGCTTTTAAACAATAAAACTACTGAACTTTTCTTTCGTTCAAAAGTTACTCAAAAAATTGAAATTAATACTTTTGATATTTATAAAACCTTAGAAAACGGGTTTAGTTTTACCAATTTTAATCAAACTGGTATTGAATTCTACAACCAAAAAAACTTGAAACCAGGTAAAATGGGTGAAAAAACAGTTCAACTTCCCGGCTTAGCTAAATTTTTTGATTATTTTGATAGTTATTATCAAGGTAATTTTTTAGCTGAAAAAACCAATATTTACCAACTGTGTATTAGCGCTTTGGAGTTTTATACAATTCCCAAATTCGCTGATGTAGAACAATTCAATAGTTATAATGAAAAAATTAGAGAAGTTCGCCGTCATTGCCAAAATGATGTTTTAAAGTTATTGTATTTGATTAATTTTATTTATGTTTATGGAGTTAATAAAAATAGCAAGGTGGTTAGTGATGAAAAAATGTAAGGGTTGTGGACGAGAATTACAAACTATTGATCCCCAAAATTGAGGTTATACTCCCAAAATTGAAGGAGACTATTGCTATCGATGCTTTCGGATTAAAAACTATAACGATTTAGTGGTGATTGATACCTCTATTGATGGAGTGAAGTTTGAGCAACAAGTAGTTGATTTAATTCACAAACAAGATGAGAATGATCATTTTTTTTATTTGTTAGATATTTTTAATTTGAATGCTAGTCGAATTCCTAATTTAGAAAAAAGTTTAAATCCAAGCACGAGCACAATTGTTATCAATAAAGTTGATTTATTGCCAAAAGCAGTAAAATTAAAGAAGATTGCAACTTACTTAGAATCCTTATTTGCTTCCACTGGTTTAGCGGGTGTGAAAATTATTTTCTTCTCTAAAGTTAATAAACAAGGAATTGACGAACTATTAAAAGCTGTGAAAAAGTTCAAAAATAACTACTTTATTGGTCGAACTAACGTGGGAAAATCCTCAATTTTAAACAGTTTAATCACTGCTTTGGATCAAACTCCAAGCATTGTTGAATCACCTTTTTTAAACACTACTATTGATTTAATCAGACTAGAGTATAACAACATCACCTTGGTTGATACACCAGGGATTATTGAAAAGAATTCCTTTACTTCCTTGATTGCTCCATCAGAGTTAAAATACCTTTACTTTAAAAAAGAACTAAAGCAAGTAACCTTTCAAATCGATCAGCCCCAAACTTTTGTTTATGGTAATTTATTTGCTTTAACTTTAAAATTAAGTTCACCTCGAGATATTCATTTTTATCAAAACCCGATGGTCAATCTTCACCGTACCAAACCTGCTAATTTTGAAAGTTATTTAAATAAAAATTTCACTACTCTACATCCTGGGTTGTTGTATCAAGAAAGTTATCAACAAAAACAGGTTGTTCTGAATGAGAAACTTTGGTATCAAAAAATTGATGTTTTTGTTCAAGAATTGGGTTGAGTTAGTTTTTTACTTCACCCTAAGGATGAGGTTTGATATTTTGTTCCTGCAAAAAATTCTAATTTATTAGTCGAGACAAGAAAGGCACTGATTTAAAAGAAAAGCTGTTTATTTTCAAGTAAAACAGTGTTTTAATCATTATAATAAGAATGTCATGAAATGAGGTTAAGTATGAAAAAAGTACTAGGTATTGATTTGGGGGGAACATCTGCAAAGTTCGGTGTTATTAATCAATATGGTGAAATTGAACAAAAAGGTGAAGTCAAAAACGACATGAAGAACTTACTTCCTAATTTGGTTAATCAAGTTATGGCAAGTTTAAAAGAATGGGGTTATGACTATAAAACTGATATCGAACGGATTGGGTTTGATTCACCAGGTTTTATTGATCATAAAAACGGAATTATTAAGATTGCAGGAAACTTAAATTGGTTTGACTTTAATTTAAAAGCAGAACTAGAAAAGTTGTTTATTGGCAAACCAGTTTATGTTTTAAATGATGCTAATGCTGCAGCACTTGGTGAATTTTGAACTGGTGCTGCTTCTAAGTATAATTCTGAGATTTTTTATATTCTTGGTACTGGAGTTGGTGGCGCGATTGTCCTGGATGGTAAGTTGGTCACTGGTGAACACGGTTTTGCTGGTGAGTTTGGTCATGGTGGTCACATGCAAGAAGTTTTTTCATGTAATTGTGGAATCAAAGAATGTTTAGAACCAACCACTTCAGCAGTCGGAGTGGCAAGAGCGATGAAAAAAATCTTTGATCAAAACCCTGAACATCCAGTAAAAAAACTTCTTGAAGTAAACGGTGTTAACATCGAGCGTTTGGAAATGAAAGATATTGCTACAGTTTATAAGAAAACCAAAGATCCTCAGTTAAAAGAATTGTTATTAGAAATTTATAAACCCTTGTTAACCCATATGTCTTTAATGATTTATGCTTTAGATACAAAAGCAGTTGTTTTAGGGGGTGGAGGCTCAAAAATGGGTCAAGACCTAGTTGATATTGTTTGAGAAGGATTGGATAATATCATTGTTGACATGTATAAAAAAGATGTAGTGATTTCAGTTGCTGAGTTAGGAAACGATGCGGGAATTGTTGGTGCTGCTTATTATGCAATTAATGATTGAGAATGGACAATTTAATGTCTAAGAACGAATTTTTATCAATCGAGCAATTAGACGAAGAGAGCTTAGTGCAAGAGATTAACCGTTTAACTAAATTAAGTAAAATTCGCACGCTAACTATTGAAGAAGCTGCTTATCGTGAGTTACTTCGTGAACGTTTCATTAAAAATTTTAAAGAAGGATTACGAAGTCAGTTAAGAACGATTAAAGTGGTAGATTCACCAGGACGAGATGTTAGTTCTCAAGAAAAAAAGGAAGAAAACAAGAAGGATTAAACTTTCTTGTTTTCTTTTCTTTCTGGGAGGGATTTGTCTGTTTTGGAGGGTATAATCAAAAAGAATCAACAAGGGGTAATAATAAAATGTTTAATAATAAAGGTAATAACAATCTTAATGCTCTACGAATTTTGGCAGTAGAAATGATTAATAAGGCGAATTCGGGTCATCCAGGAATTGCTTTGGGTGCTGCACCAATGATGTATTCGTTGTATGCTGAAAATTTAAAAGTAGACCCCACTCACCCTCAATGGTTTAATCGTGACCGTTTTGTTTTGAGTGCAGGACACGGAAGTGCTTTGTTGTACGCGACTCTTCATCTTGCTGGTTTTGATATATCAATTGATGATTTAAAGAATTTTCGTCAAACTGGAAGTAAAACTCCTGGACATCCCGAACTAGGTATTAGTGGTGTAGAAGCAACCACTGGACCTTTAGGACAAGGAATTGGAATTGCAGTGGGGATGGCGGTTGCTGAAAAATTTCTTTCAGCAAAGTTTAACCAACCCGAGTTTGAGATTATCGATCATTTTACTTATGTGCTTTGTGGGGATGGCGACTTGCAAGAAGGGGTTGCTCAAGAAGCGATTTCATTTGCAGGGAAAAATAAACTCAGTAAACTAATTCTTTTGCATGATTCTAATGATGTCCAATTAGATGATTTTATCGCTTCTAGTCAAGAAGAGAACTTTATCGAACGCTTTAAAGCAGAGAATTGAAATAGTATTAGAGTTGAGGATGGCGAAGACTTAGAAGCAATTTCTCAGGCAATTCAACAAGCTAAAAAAAGTGATAAGCCAACCTATATCGAAGTTAAAACAATCATTGGCCATGGCGCAACAAAACAAGGAACACCAAGTGTCCATGGAGCACCGCTAGGCAACGATTTAAACCATGTTAAAGAGACTTGGGATTATCAATACGAAGAATTTAATGTTCCTGAAGAGGTTTATCAATTTTATCAAGAACACACCTTAAAAAGCGGTCAACAAGCATATAACCAGTGAAGTGATTTGTTTAAAATTTATCAACACCAGTTTCCTGAATTAGCAAAAACATTAGATCAAGCTTTAAAGAAGAATTATCAGGTTGATTTTGATGCTATGTTAAACCAAATTCCGACTAAGCCTCAAGCAACAAGAGTTTCTTCTGGTTTGGTTTTAGATAATTTAACTACTAAAATTCCTACCATGATGGGTGGATCAGCTGATTTGGGTGGTTCAACTAAAGTGGTTGGTGCTGATGGAAAATTTTCTGAACAAAATTTAATTGGAAGAAACATTATGTTTGGTGTCCGGGAATTTGCAATGGCTGCCATTGCAAATGGTTTAAGTTTGCACGAAGGAATTTTACCTTTTGTTTCAACTTTCTTTGTGTTTTCAGATTATTTAAAACCAGCCCTACGACTTTCTGCATTGATGGAACAACAAGTTCTTTATATCTTCACTCACGATAGTGTTGCAGTTGGAGAAGACGGACCAACTCATCAACCTGTTGAACAATTAGCAATGATTCGTTCAATTCCTAATGTGGTTTTATTTCGTCCTTGTGATTATCAAGAGGTGGTTGGTGCTTATCACTGAGCAATCAAGCAAGGAAAGAAAGTTCCTAGTGTAATTGTAGCTACGCGTCAAGATTTGGTGCAATTGAATCACCAAAACGTTATTGAACAAGTTGCTCGAGGTGGATATTTGATTCAAAGTGTTGATCAACCCCGAGTTAGTTTAATTGCTAGTGGAAGTGAGGTTTCTTTAGCTCTTGATGTGGCAAAAATTCTTGCCTCTCATCATATCAAAGTTAACGTTGTTTCGATGGTTTCTACTTCATTATTTGACCAACAACCCCTTGCTTATCGTCAATCAGTGATTCGTCCAGATACATTTAAAGTTTCTTTAGAAATGGGAACTACTTTTGGATGGGCAAAATATACTGGAGATAATGGTTTAAATCTGGGAATTGATACTTTTGGTGCTTCAGGACCAGGTGAAGAAGTTATTAGTCAAGTAGGTTTTGATAGTCAAAAAATTAGTAATCAAATCTTAAAATTGGTAAAATAAACGATGAGATAAAAAGGAGGAACCTTATGACTGGTGGTGCATTAGCAGGTCTACTAGTGGGAGTGATTCTTGTTTCTTTAGTTGTTGGAGGAATTGCTGGGTTTTTTATTACCCGAGCAGTTGTTCGCAAGCAATTGAAAAATAACCCCCCAATTAATGAAGCTCAAATTCGAGCAATGTATTTAAGTATGGGACGAAAGCCCTCAGAAGCTGACATTAAAAAAACGATGAATGCTGTTAAACGGGCAAAATAATCAACAAAAACCCCCAAAGGTTCTAATCCTTTGGGGGTTTTTGTTGATCTAACTTATCGATTTTTTCTTGAATTTTCAACGCTTTTTGCGACAACTTATCAATCTTTTCTAACCGTTGAATTTCCTTACGTTCTTCAGCAGTAATTCGGGGTTGATTGTGTAAATAACGAAGTTTAGCCTTTTCTTGAGCAGTTAATTTCGGGAAAGTTTGGGGTTCTTCGTGTTTGGCAATTCTAGAGAAATTTGGTCAATGACGCACCAATAAGATGACTCCTCCGATTAAGTTGACAATTTGAATTTCTAACATTCCACTAGCAAACCCTTTAAGATGAGTAACGTGTTCAGCGATTGGCATATGAAGATAATTCATCCAAGCAAACCTTAATCATACGCTGCTTCAAGCTTCTTGAACCCAAACATCATACGAGTTTCATCTTCAAGCAAACGAACTTAAACCATTTAATCATGGTAATCAAATAATTAACCCAACAACTATTGCCCCAATAATTGAAGAAACACTGACCTTTCTACTAAAACCAGCAGCAATAAATCAGACAATTAAGAAGATGAACAAGTATCATACATTAGAGATAAAAATCAAACCCAAGAAGCAAGAGACTGCCTTACCTCCTTTGAATTTGTAATAGATTGGTCAACAATGACCAATTAAAACAAAAACCGCAGGAATAAAATAACTAGTCTCACTAAATAAAGAAGAGGGGATTAAAGAGAATAGAACAGCAATTAGAGCTGCCACAACGACTTTAAATCCATCTAACAAGGCTGTAATTAAACCTCATTTTTTCCCTAGCAGTCTTGTAGTGTTAGTAGCTCCAGCGTTTTTCGATCCTACTGAACGAACATCAATGCCTCGTCTTCACCGAACAATAATAATTGATCAAGAAATTGAACCAATTAAATAAGCGGTAATACTAGCGAGAATTATTCCTAGATAATGCAAACGAACCCAATCCTTTTTTTATACAATAATGTTATTATAAATTAATCGTTAATAAATAAAAGGGTTTTTCTAACCTCAAGAAGGAGAAATGCTATGAGCACAAAACAAAGTAAATATAATCTAATTGATCCTAGTCAAATGAATGAAAGCGAACTTGAACAATTGATCACTACAACCACTCTAACTAAACAAAGTTATCAAGAACAAGAAAAAGCAGTTTATAAAAGGATTCGCGGTAAATTGTGATTATGATGGTTCTTACCAATTTTTGGTTGAGTAATTTACACGATGGTTTATTCACGCCGTTTAGAACAAGAAACTGCGCAAGTACAACTTGTTGGAGTAAAGACTAAAATTGCTGAATGTGAACTACAAGAAGTCTTTATTCAACGGCGCCAAAAAACGTTAAGTGAAGAAAAATAAAAAAGCAATTGAAGTTTTTTTCGTTTACTTTCTTAGGCTTGTTAGATAAAATCTTTTATAATTGCTGAAGGTTTTATTCAACCAAAATCTCAGAAAACCACAAATTTTAAATCACTAGTTTTTAGTAATCAATCTTTTTAAGTTAAATTACCAAATTTTGAAAGGAACTAAATCATGAGCAAAGATGGAAACTCACCCAAAAAAAATAATTCAGGACAAAAAAGTGGTGCTTGATTTGGGTCAGTTTGAAAAAAAAAGGAAGATCGCAATCTCTCACAAAAGCCCGCTTTAGGAAAAAGGATTCGTACCTGGTTTGGATTAGTCTGAAAAACTTATATCACAGAGTTTGAAGACCGAGTGTTAAGTAGTCCTAAACGTTTAATTAAGTTTGCAGGAATTTCGATTATTCCAATTATTTATGGAGTTATTTGTATTGTTGCTTTCTGAAACCCGATTCAAAATATTGGTCGTGCACCAATGGTTATCATGGATCAAGATCAAGCTGTAGTCATGGTTCAATCGACTAAAGAAAACCCAACCACGACCACTAGTGCAACTAATCCTTACTTTTTTGGTCCTTTAGAAAGTATCAGTGATGTTGGTGTTAATGACATCAATAGCCAAATGGGTTATGATAGTGCTGATGAAACAAAAAGCATCCACCAATCGAGTAATGGTGCTTGGTTAATTCCTAATAGCTTAATTGATACGAACGTAAAAATCGCCAACCTTGAAGCAACAATTTTGGATGTCTTAAATAATCAAGCCAGTGCACCCACAATTACCTTAGCCACTCATGTTGATGGAGATAATGCTAGTTTTAGTTATGATTCAACCAATCCTACTTTTAACTTAAAGGTGATGAGTGGTTGAACCATTGCTAAAAGTGTTCTTCAGCCCTCAGGTGCTAATGAGAGTGATTTAACTCACACTTTTAAATCCAACAAAATTAATAGTACTTATCAGTTAACTAATATTACTTATTTAAATAATCAAAAAGAGATTGATCATCAGTGAGAAGGAACAAAGTACTATGTTCAAATGAAGATTCCTGATGGTTTTATTGAAAAACTTTTAACTTATATGGGAACAATGCTTGCTAAAAGTAATGCTACTCAAAATGATGATGGAACCACTACTGATCTTGATGGAGACTTTTTGACCCAATTGGTTACTAGTATGAAACCTCTTGATGTTTGAACTACCTTTGAGCGAAATTTCATTTTTGGATATTATTTAACCACGATTAGTAACGTTATTGGTGGAGTTTTTATCAAAGCGATTCCAACAATATTAAACAACGCACTAATTAGTAATACTGGGGCTAACATTTCTTATAAGGGAGCCACAATTAAGAAGTTAATTGGTTCAAGTAATGGTGAAGATGTCTTATGAGGTATTGAAGGTTCAACCACGCAAACAACTTTAGAAGATGCTACTACTTATGTCATGCCTGATGCTTCGAAATTACCAGTTAATACTGCCACTAATGCTAATATTCGTGATTACACTGTTTTTGGAAATATTGATGCTGGGTTAAATAATGGAGAAATAGATCCAAATGCTACTGCTGATGAAGTTGGTGGTAAGTTTATTAATTTGTTAAAAACTGTGTTAAATACAGCAAGTAACTCGCCTTTATTAACCAGAATAATCGCGATTGCTAAAGCGCTTGGCATTAGTGGAGATGCAGAAAGTGTGATTGATTTACTAAACAAGGTAATTGCTGTAGTTAAGGGAGTTTTGGGTAATGCTCCAGTAGATCAAACCTTTGTTACGCTTAACTATGAAACTTATCAAGTTACTACTGGTCAAAAAAGTCTTGCTAGCACCAAATATTTAAGTAAGATTGTTTCAACAATTTGGAAGCAAATCACAGGAACTGATATTAATTATGATAATTTTAATTCTTCACCAATTTTTACTACCAAGGCGATTATGACCAACGATCAGTTTGTTACGAATTTAAACATCAATATTAAAAACAATTCTACTTATCTTTTAGGAGCTACTAACATTAGCGAGTTACTGCCAAGAATTTTAGCACAACTACTTGCTAAAAATAGTTATGGAATGACTAATCAAAAGTTGACTACGATGACGATTAAAGGTTCCAAATACGGTCTATATGGAATTGGTTTAGGGCAATTCTTCCTCTTAATTGGACTATATGTTGGTTCATTACTACAAAGTTTTATTTTTGATCGGGCTAAAAGAACCAAAAAAGCAACTGCTACAAGTTGATATGTGGGAAAATGAATGCTCTTTGCTACAATTGCCTTAGTTCAAGGAACACTTGTTACTTGAGTCACCTACGCAGTAGGGTGACACCAACTTGGAGTTAGCACGATGGTTTATATCTGGTTATGATTGATGTTTAGCGTTTTAATTTTCATGACCATTATTCAGGGCGTCTGGTTCACAATTGAAGATGAGGCTGTTGGACGATTTTGTTGTGTTATTGTTTTAGTCCTTTCTTTAGCAGCTGGAGGGGGAACTTTTCCAGCTCTCAGTCAGTTTGCCTTCTTCCATGCCATTAGTTATGTTGTTCCTTTCACCTATGTTTTAAAGGGACTAGGAGCGATTGTTTATGGAGTTTCTGAATCAGGAACAACTGCTTTAACAACTAATTACATTTTCACACAATTGGGTATTCTTCTAATTTACTTTGTATTATTTATGACCCTTGGTTTGAGTGTTGGTAGTCGGTTATTGATGCGACAAATGAATTGGGGTTCACCTCGTGGAAAAATTGTCGTTCAAGCAATGGAGAACCTGGGCAGAGACAAAGAAGCAAAGATCTTTGCTACTGAGAAAAAGAGTCACCAATGATTAACTAAACATGGACGGGTTGGTTATAAATACCACTGGAACACTTTAAAACCTGATTTTGATGAAGAACTCTACTTTGCGTGTCGAGCAATTCGCTTAGATGATGGATTTAAGTGGTGAAAACAAAAAGAGCACGACTTTGTCCAAAAACCAAACTATAGTGATGAAGAGTCAATTACACGAAACGAATAATAGTCTGAAAACTCCCCTTTTAAAATAAGAGGAGTTTTCATTCTCATTTGGAAATTAAAAAAAGAAAAAATTGCAGTATCTAATTATTAGTTAATATAATAAAATGAATAATAGATTTCAAAACTTATTCATAGATCGGGGTTCAGGATGCCAAAAACAGAAGTAAACCAAGTGGTCAAGACACCTTCGGCTAAAAAAATTATTAAGTATGCTAATAGTTCTATTGGTCAAATCCTAGATTCTTTGGATGCACCAAGCTTTGGTTTAACCGAACAATATGTAGCTTCAAAAGTTAAAAACCAAACCAAAAAAGAACACTTTCCCTGGCTTAAGTACTTCTTGGAATCTTTTAAAGATGTTTTTACTTTAATTTTAGTAGCGATTATTATTTATAATCTGGTGATGTATGGATTAAATCCAAGCGCTAAAGATGCTTATACTTACTTAGCTGGAGCGCTATTAGTTTTTATTTCAGTTGGAATTTCTGTAGTGGTAACTGAATATACTAATTATGGTATTTGAAAAGGAAACCAAACCTTTTATAACCATCACATTGAAACGGTCAAAGTTTTACGCAACGTTGTTTTAAATCCAGCAACTAATCCGTTTGCTAACCCTCTCCAGGCTCATGATTTAATGGGTCATTTAACTGATGTTGATGCACTTAACCTTCTTCGAGGTGATGTCTTTTATCTTCAACCAGGCGACATTGTTCCAGTAGATGCTCGCATTGTTTATGCAGATAACTTTTATGTTAGTCAAGAATTATTAACTGGTTTAACCACTCCTGTTAATAAGAAGTACTTTAACAGCTCGTTTTCACCAAACATTTTTAATTTAACTGATATCATTTATCGTGGTAGTAAAGTCACTAGCGGAACTTGTTGAGCATTAAGTTTTAGTGATCTTAACAAAAACGTTTACAATGAACAGGTTGAAAAAATTCGGACTCGAGAAAGTAAAAGTACGTTTGACGATCAGGTTAAACGGGTGACCAGAATTTTAATCTACCTTTTAATTATTTTTGTTCCCACAATTTTTATTATGGTTGCTTTATTATCTGGATCACGAAGTGGTTTTAGTGATGGTCAAACTTGAATTAGTGCTGTTTTATTTGCGATGGCAGTAGCAATTGCATTAAGTCCTGATGGTTTACCAATGATGCTTAGTGCTGCTTTTTCTCGGGTTCGTTCGCGTTTGGCAAAGAAGAAAATTCAAATTCGAGAACTTTCATCAGTTCAAAATATCGGATCAATGGATGTTTTAGCGATTGATGTAGACAAAATCTTTGTGGATAAAGATTTCCATATTCAAAGTATGACCGGAATTGATGGCAATAAAAACGAACTTATTCTTGATTATTTGCTACTTTCAATCAGTGTTTCACCTTCTGCAAATTTAGAGTTGAATAACTTACTTTTAAAAACATCCAAGTATCAAAATCGCTTGGAAACTTTAAAGAAACGTTATGTTTTTATTAATCGCACTACCAACCAGAATAGTTTTTATCTTCATTTTTACGACCAAGAGCAACAACAAGAATTAATCATTAAGCGTGATAAAATCGACAAAGCATTAAATCTTGCTACCTTAGCAATAAAAAAAGATAACCAAGTAGTAGAGTTAACTGGTGAACAAAAACTTGACCATCTTTATCAGGATAACCGTAAGGGTGCTTTTTATAGTATTGGAATTGATTATAAGTATCTTGAAAAAGGAACAAAAGATTATTCGACTGGAACGTTTTTTTATGATGACTACATCTTCTTAGGAAGAATTGATTTATTGAGTTCAACTAAAAGTGGCAGCAGTTCGATTGTTAAAGAAATTCAACACCAAGATATTAACGTTTTGTTATTTTCAAAAAAGAGTTTAGGAGAAGTAATTGCTTTAGCGCGAGACCTTAATTTTAAAATTAAAAAAGCAGTTGATGGTAATGAAATTATTAACTACACTGATAAACAATTAACTGAAAAAATTAGGAATGCAAATGTCTTTTTTAACTTGAATTTAAATGCCCAAACTCGGATTATTCGTCTCTTTAAAAAGTTAAATAACACCATTGGTTTTTTAGGTGCTGATAGTGAAGATAGTTTCCAACTTTTAACAGCTGATATTGGTATTACCTTAACTAATAGTGATGATTTTGGTAAATATTGTGCCACTCTGGTGATTAATCATTTGGATTTAATGCAGTTAATTACTTCCATTAAAGAGTCACGGATTGGGTTGATGAACACAGTTAAATACATTAAGTTAAAGGTTACTGGAACAATTTCATTAACTTTAAAAATGTTGTTTGGAATTCTTTTCTTTAATCATGAATCAATCTCAGCAATCGAATTGTTGATTCAAAATATGGCTTATAATGTGATTGAATACACAATTATTTATGACAAAATTAACGATCAGTATTTGATTAAACCAAGTCAGTGAAAAACAAAGTCGATTATTCCTTTTGCCCTCTCAAATGCAATAATTTTAGTTGGATTAAACATTGTAATGACCTTAGTTTTAACCTTTGCTTTTAACCCGCACCTGTTAACTAACATTCGTCAAGAACAAGGCGATTGAATCCACCAGTTAGAGCAAATTCAAACTTCAATCTTTATTGGTGATAGTCTCTCTCATATTACCTTTATCTTGGTAGCTAGAGATAACTATGCCCGATTCTATCAAAGTCGACCAAGTAAACCATTGACAATTGCTTTAATTACGGGAGTAGCTTTCTTTTTGGCCCTTCCTGTGATTCCTAAAATTCAAACTGCCTTTGATATGGTTACGCCGTGATGAGAGTTCTACTTGATGATTATTGGAGCGATGGTAATTTTAATGTTTGGAGTTGACTTCTTAAAAGAGATTTACTTCCGCCATCAACGAACCTGATTTTAAAAAACAAACCAAAACACCTTATATTTTTTAAGAATATATTATAAGATAAATATGTTCTTAGCGTCCGCTTAGCGCAACTGGTAGAGCAACAGACTCTTAATCTGTGGGTTGAGGGTTCGATCCCCTCAGCGGACACCATTTTAAGAAAATAAAATCCCACCCTGAATGGTTAGTGACATTCAGGGTGGGATTTTTCTGTGTTTTTAAATCTTAATTAGTATAATTAAGAAAGTAAACAGGAGTCACAAATGATAATTAACTACAATCCACTCTTAATGATGTTGTGAAAGGTTGATCATAATATTATGATTATTAGTAATTTTAGTCATTGGGGAGATAATGAAAACCAATTAATCACCAGAGCAAAACAATTACGTTTAAATGGTGAAAAAATCGCTTTGATGAATCTGCAAACAACTACTTCAAGACAAGAAAGTTTGCTCAGTGATGAAATTATTGAATTATGGGCAAAATCTGAGCAGATTGATTATGTAATTAACTATGTGGTGGGCGATTATGAACAACAATTTGGTTTAGAAAACTTGTTTAGAGGAATTCAAAAAAATTTACATGCTGATCAAGTAGTTATGAACAGTGACTTTTTGATAAATAATCAAATAATTAGTGAAAAATTTTTAAATAAAACTTTTGGTTCGCGCGCGGTGCACTTAATTCCAACAATTACTGAAGGGTCAATGATTGCTAAGTTAACTGCAGCATTGCACAAGGGAAAAGTAGAGGAATATTACCAGTTAACAGGTGGTTATTTTTCTTATCAAGGAATAATTGATCAAGGCAAACAGGTAGGAAGAAAAATTAACTATCCTACAACAAATGTAAAAGTTAGCCCTAACTTTGTTTTAAAGCAAGGTGTTTATGCCACTATTAACTGGTTAACCACTCAAGAAACTCCGATTTTGGGAATGAGTTGTTATTGAATCAATTCTGATGGTGATTATTTGATTGAAACCAACTTATTTGACTTTAATCAAGACCTTTATCACCAAGCGATTCGAACTGAATTTGTAGCTTATCTTCGGGATTTATGTGTGGTTGAAAATTTAGATGAACTGAAAGTTTTATTAAAAAATGATGAAGTTAACAGTAGAAAGAAATTAACAGGTAAACAAAATGATAAATAAAGATTCTAAGCTTTTATTAGGAAGTTTTATTCCAATGAAAAAGAGCACTAACTACCTTTTGGGAACAATTGCTGAAGCTCAAATTGAGGGTGCTAATTGTTTTATGTTCTATACAGGACCACCACAAACTACTAAACGCACCCCGATTGAAGAATTGAATGTGACAGAATTTCGTCATCAAGCTCAAATGGGAGGGATTGATCTAAATACACTAGCAATCCACGCTCCTTATGTTGTGAATATGGCAAATTCAATCAATCCCAGCACCTTTAGTTTTGGAGTAGATTTTTTAGTCCAAGAATTAAAAAGAGCTGATCAGATCGGGGTCAAAATCGTTGTGGTTCATCCTGGGGCGGGGGTTGGAGCTAGTTTAGAACAAAGTTTAAATCAACTGGTCAAAGGTTTAAACCAAGTAATTGAGCAAAAACCTCAGGGAATAAAAATTGCTTTAGAGACAATGAGTGGTAAGGGTAGTGAAGTTGGGGTTAACTTTGACCAGTTGGCTTATTTAATTGACCATGTTGATAATAACCAGGACTTGGGAGTTTGTTTTGATACTTGTCACTTGTACGATAGTGGCTATGATATTAAAAACCAGTGAGATGCAGTCAAACAAGAATTTAACCAAAAAATCGGTTTAAATAAACTTTATTGTATTCACCTCAATGATTCAAAGTTTGGACTAAATTCACATAAAGACCGCCACGCCAATATTGGGTATGGGATGCTTGGTTTTGAAGCGTTAGATAAAATTGTTCATGATCCTGAATTGATAATGATTCCTAAATATTTAGAAACCCCTTGAATTGGAGAAATCCCTCCCTATAAAGAAGAAATTGCAATGTTAAAGAATCACCAATTTTTTGACTTTATGAGTGAAATTGAAAACCAAGATTAGGGTTTTTTATTTCTTTAATTAATGAGATAATTAATAGCAGTGAGCTTTAAAAGGAGAAACTATGAAAAAGTGATTAACCATTCTTAGTGCTGTTGGTATTAGTGCTACTAGCAGTAGTAGTGTTCTTGCTTGTACTTATAAGGCAAGTTCGCCTGTAAATTATCAAAAGTTTACTGATTTCAATGCAAAAAACTTTAATAAATTGGGTGAAGGAAAAATTTTACTTTATCCACAAGAAGGATTTACTCCACAAAGTATTAAAGATTATTATGAAGGTGCTCAGGGTAGTTTGGCAGTAAAAAACTTGATTGCTTCTAGTTTTGCTAATTATAATAAAGCTGTTGAAATTCTTAGTGATAGTAGTATGAGTGTCATGATTCAAAATGTGCAAAGTATCGATGATCAAATCTCAGGTGCTTATGAAGCAACTTTTCAAGTTCAACAAAAAACTGATTCATTTACCAAAAAGAGTGAGTTATTAAGTTTTAAAGTTGTTAGTGGTGGCAGCTACAAAGTTTTAAGTAATGATAATGATACTTTATCAGGTATTGCTGGAGCGACAAAAATTACTGATGATATTAATAACCCTCACTCAATTTTTCAAAAAGATTTTCTTGCTACTGCCAAGTTTTTGTTAAGTTTAAATCCAGTTGATCGTCAAAATCTTCAAGATAATGGAGTAATGAGTTTAAACCATTGAGGAGATACAACTAATAATTTTAATAACCACTGGATCGCTGCTTTAAAGACAGGCACTAGTAATACAGGAACCTTTTATCTTCCAGGAGTTGATCAAGATGGCAAGCAATATCAAAGTATTAATGCTCAAATTAATGATTCAGAATTGGGTGTAAAGAATTGAAGAAGTAAATTTATTCTTGGTGTTGTCACTGTTGTTTTAAATTATATTAATAATGGCACGATTACTAATAGCAATTATCAACAAATTGGTCTTTACCAACTTGATGCTGCTTTTGCAAGTTCGCTTCCACCTAACTTAACAATTACCAACACAGGAGTTACTGGTACTGCAACTTTAGAAAGTAATCAGTAATGTTAACCGTTAATTTAAAAAAAGATCGGAAAAACTTAGTCAACCTTTTTTATCATTATTTATTGATGAATAATGATGTTGATTATATGAAACAAGACATTCTCGACCAAACTCAGATGGTTTTTCTTGATTCAACAATTGAAAGCGTTGCGTTAGATATTGCTACCAAATCACCAGAAATTCTTGGCGAAATTGAAAGTAAATTAAAAAATAACTGAACAATGGATCGGATTCCTGCCCTTATTAAAGCAATGCTTTTAGAAGGTGCTTGAGAAATTCAGTATACAGATAATGAAAAAGCAATTATTATTAATGATTTAGTTGAATATTGCAAGGCAGTCGAGCCAGACTTTGACTTTAAGTTTGTCAATGCGATTCTGGACCAATTTATTAAGTTTTAAGGGGATGGGACTATTAAACCAATTTTAAGTGTTAATGAGTTAAATTTATTGTTGAAAACAACTATTGATGATGCTTTGGTGTTTCAGGATGTTTATGTCACTGGTGAGTTAAGTAATCTGGTTTTTAACAAATCTGGACACGTTTATTTTTCATTAAAAGATGAAACTTCGACAATTGGGTGCATGATGTGAAAAACTCACACAGAAAAATTGCGTCAACTCCACCCAACTGATGGCATGAAAGTTAATGTTGTAGGAAAAATCGATTACTATGTCCCTTATGGAAAAATTAGCTTAGTGGTTCATGATGTTCAAATTGAAGGAATTGGTGAACTTCAAATTATTTATGAACAACGCAAAAACCAACTTGAATCACAAGGTTGGTTTGATCGTTCATTAAAAAAACCACTGCCCCTTTATCCTCAAAATATTGGGGTGGTTACTGCTGATACTGGGGCTGTGATTCACGACTTAATTACTACAATCACCAGAAGGTGACCATTAACAAATATTTTTTTATTTCCTGCTAAAGTTCAAGGTGAGGGTGCAAGTATTGATATTGGTGCTAAAATCATCCAGGCTAATAACTTTGTTACTAATTTGGATGTTTTGATTGTTGGTAGAGGAGGAGGAAGTTATGAGGACCTCTGGGCTTTTAACGAAATGCCAACTCTCAAAGCAATTCGTAATTCTCACATTCCCATCATTTCTGCTGTTGGTCACCAACCAGATGTTACTTTAAGTGATTATGTTGCTGATAAACGTGCCCCAACTCCCACTGCTGCTGGTGAACTTGCCACTCCCAATATCGAAGAGATTAAACAAACTCTGATTTATCAACTAACAACATTAAAAAAAGCAATTCGACAAGTTTATCAAGAAGAAGTTCATACTTTAACTATTAACACCCAACAAATTGTTAACGAAATTAAAAACTTCACCCTTCATAACCAAACTCTAATAGCTAAAAACTTATCGTTAATGAAGTTAATTGCTACTAAATTAATCCAAACTCAACAAGTAAGAATTATTCATAATGAAAATAACTTGATGGAACTGATTAAACAAAAAGACCAAACTTTAACCACTAAAATTGCTACCAGCCACCAATTTTTAACAATGATTATCAAGAATCTGACTTTAAAGTGGGAAAATAAGTTAAATCACGACCAAGAAACCTTGACCTTGTTAAATCCAACTAGACCACTGCATCAAGGTTATGCTTTAATTAAAAGAAACAATCAAATTCTAAGTGCGAATCAAGTGATTAATAATGGTGAAGAATTACAAATCATGCGCTGGTTTGATGAAATTACGACGGTTGTAAAAGAAACCAAGAAAAGAGGTGAAGAGGATGAATAATGAAGAAAAAGAATTAACTTTTGACGAACTAATGAAAACAACTGAACAAATGATTAACCAGTTAAATGATAGTGATATCACAATGGATGAAGCAATGAAACTCTTTGAACAAGGAGTTAAAAATCTTAATCAAGCAAAGGTTAAACTAAATCAAAATAAGGCAAGAATTCAAAAAGTTTTAGCAGATAATCAGTTAGAAAACTTTGAATAAGATGAGTAAAAATCGCTTAGATGTTTATTTAGTTGATCATAGTTTAGCACCAAGTCGCAGTCGTGCTCGAAGTTATATTCAAGGTGAACGAGATGTTTATGTTAACCAAACTTTAATAACTAAACCATCATTTTTAGTTAGCGAAGATGATGTGGTTGAAGTTAAACAAACTAAGATGGTTGAATTTGTTTCTCGGGCTGGGTATAAACTTGCTAAAGCAGTTGAAACCTGAGCTTTAAATTTAACTGGTTTAGTTTGTTTAGATATTGGTGCTTCAACTGGAGGTTTTACTCAATGTTGCTTACTTCATCATGCTAAAAAGGTCATCGCTGTTGATGTTGGTCACGATCAACTATCGTCAAATTTGCAACTAGACCCCAGAGTTGATCAACTTGATAATCTTAACTTTAGATATATTACAACCACTCAAGTAAGTGCAAGTATTGATTTTTATTGTTGTGATGTCAGTTTTATTTCTTTAACTTATATTGTTCCTGCACTTAACAAGTTAAATTTACAACCAGATTCTTTTGGTGTCTTTTTAATTAAACCCCAATTTGAAACTAGTCAAGCTAAAATCAAAAACGGTCGAGCTCTTGATAAAAATGTTCATCTAGAAGTGATTAAAAAAGTTTTAAAGTTATTTACAGACGATAACTTCTTTACTTTTGGTTTAACCCCATCTCCTATTAAAGGACAGAAGAAGAGTAACTTAGAATACTTATTATTGGTAGGCAAACAAGAAACTTTCAACTCATACCAAGCGCGAATTTTTAGTGATCAAGAAATTAAAACAATCATTGATGAAGCTTGAACTTTGCTTTAAAAGAAATGGTGAAAAAATGAATGAAGAAAAAATTATTATGCATTTAGATATGGATGCTTTTTTTGCATCTTGTCTTCAACAAAAATACCCAAATCTCGCTCATAAACCCATTGTAGTGGCTTATAATGACCGAAAATCAATCGTAGTTACTTCAAGTTATGAAGCTCGGAAATTGGGGGTAAAAACAGCGATGCCCTTATATCTGGCTAAAAAAGTTAGTCATCACCAAATCATTCGAGTTGATCCTGAATATGATTTATTTTCTGATTATAACCACCAGGTGTTTGCTTTCATTAAAGAAGAATTTACTCCTTTAGTGGAGATTGCTTCAATTGATGAATGTTATTTAGATGTCACCCAACAGTGAAAAAAACATGGCACACCAAGAAAAATGGCAATTGCGATTAAAACTGCAATCAAAAGACAGCTTGGACTATCTTGTTCGATTGGGATTAGTAACACTAAGTTCTTAGCAAAAATGATTGGTAAAGAATTTAAACCAAATGGCATTGGTACTCTTAATCCTTTGACCCTATCAACGACCTTGTGGTTGAAACCAATTAACCAA
This sequence comes from Mesoplasma sp. JKS002658, assembly GCF_023566355.1. Classification (NCBI taxonomy): domain Bacteria; kingdom Bacillati; phylum Mycoplasmatota; class Mollicutes; order Entomoplasmatales; family Entomoplasmataceae; genus Mesoplasma; species Mesoplasma whartonense. Next base: position 340,709 of record NZ_JAKNSW010000001.1, read on the forward strand.
ATGTATGGAATTGGTCCATCCCTGGTTAAACAAATGCAAAAGCTTGGTATTCACAAAATTAAAGATTTAGTTTTTAGTGATGACCGGTTTTTGAATGCTCATTTTGGTAAATATAGTTTAGAGCTTAAAAAACGAGCGTTGGGAAGAAGTTCTAATCAAGTTCTAATCAAACATCCAGATTATAAAAACATCAGTAACGATTTGACTTTATCAAAAATTATTTATGAAGAGGAAGAGTTTTTAGATATTCTTCACCAAATTACCCTTCATGTTGCCAAAAGAGCTCAAAAAGAAAAAATGGTAAGTAAAACTGTTGGTTTAAGTGTTCACTATTATTGAAAAAACAAGAATCGTGAAAACTTTGATAAGGCAAAACACCATTCTCGCAAAAGCCGCCAAACTCAAATTGATCACTACACTAATGATGCTGAAGAGATTTATGCTCATTTAGTGCAAATCGCTTTAGAAACAATCGATTTTCAAAAAGGAGTTTATTTAGTTAGTGTTAGTTTAAAAGATACGATAAATATAAACAAAGTTCCTTATCAACACCAGATTACTCAAACAAGCAACTTGCAGTTTAACCAACTGTTAAGCAATTCTGGGCTTAAAAGAGCGAAAGACATTCAAGCTGGACAAGGAAAACTTCGTGAACAAACAAAATATATTCAACGCGAAAATATCCATTTTAATAAACATCAAAAAACAACATAACCTTGATTATTTTTATCAAGGTTATGTTGTTTTTAAATTAATCTGGCAGTTTGCAGTCTTATTAGTAAATCATTTTCTTTGGCTAACTTTTCACTTTTAATTGTAGCCACATTGTCTTCTAATCAAGTGATTTTATCTCTTCAAATCACTTCATTTTCTACATTCATTTTATAAATGTTCTTTGCATAAGTAAGTTGTTTTTGAGCTTGGTTAAGTTTATCTTTTGCTATTTCAAAAAGGTTTTTAATTTGTTGATAATTTCCGCTATTTTCATCGGTTTGATTTAGGATTTTTTCAACTGCTTTGTATTCGGCTTCTACCCCGTCAAAAACAACTTGAACTTTACTTATTGTTTGACTATCTTTTAACAAAGCTTTTTCAAAACTAGACAATCCTGCAATTGTGGTTGTTAATTCCTTATTATTAGAATCTAAACTTTGATTAATTTGATCCATTTCGATTTTCAACTCTTTAATGATTGGATTTAAAGAATCGTCTGCTGGAATAAAAAGAGCAACTTCACTACCATCATAATAAAAGAGGATAACAGTAATTGAATTATCATCATTAATTGTTATTTTTTCATTCAAGAGAATTTTTGTTTCATCAGGATCTGGAGTGGGGTTAAGGTTTTCTTGCTGATTGTTTGTACAGGCAACAACACTCGTAGTGGCAGTTGTAAATAAACCAATTGATCCCAAAATTGTTATTAATTTTCGCATGTCATTTTCCTTTTCTGAGAATATCGTATTTATAACATTGTATACAAATAAAAAAACAATAAAAATGAAATAGTTTAAAAACGATTTTATTTATCCTGTTCTTGAAGGAGTTTTGCTATTAATTCATCACCTTTAATAAAGAGATCATTTGTTTTCATTGTTCGAGGATTGTTAACTAAAAAATAGTCGATCTGGTGGTGAAGATTATATTCATTTTGAATTTTAATCACCGAATTAAGTTCTTTCAATGAGCGATTTCTTTCTTGACTAATAGTTTTTTTTCATCGATTTTTTGATCATTTACTCATCATTTTTGGATTAGCTAAATAAAGGTAACTATCGATTCCAGTTAGATTAGCTGATGGCAGAACTGCCCCTTCAATTAACAAGTTAACTTTTTCTGATTTCAAAACAAGAATAATTTCATCAGTCATGATTTTTAAGTATTTTCAAATAATTGAAGAAATGAGGTGATTTTTCTTTTTATCTAAAAAAATGTAGTTAGCTAATTTTTGAAAATCAAAGTTTTGATTCTCATCAAAAAGATCAACAATTTGTTGATCTTTCAAATTAAGTAACTCAGTTTTTAAGGCTTGATTTTCTATAATCACATTATGAGCTAATTCATCTAAGCTTAAATAAACAAAGTGATATTTTTTAGCTAAATATTTTGCTAAAGTAGTTTTTCCTGAACCAATATTGCCATAAATACCAATAATCATAGTTTTAGTTCAATCCCTTACTAATTAATTTCATTTGCTTTTCAACAGAAATTTTGGTGCAAGTGATTAAAACATTTTCATCTTTTGAAAAGACGAAAAACATGTCTTTAGATTTACCCACCCCCACATAATAATAATGATTATCTTCAAAACCATGGGTTGAAAGGTTGACCAATCGACGTACTTCTTCGCGCACTTCTCAATCGGTCTTATCTTTCATCTTCAAACGTTCTTTCACTCGTTGAAGTCCGTGATCACTATATTCAAAATTGCTCGCTTGTTGATAATAAGACATCGCTGCCAGCTCCTTTACAACAATAAAAAAAATGATAAAAAACAGTTGTTTTTATCATTTTAACACTAATTATTATCGTTTTTATCAGACGAATCTTTTTTGGATTTATGTTTGAAGAGACTCTCAACTCATAAACGGAATTTTGATTTATTCTTAATTATTACTTCATCATTGTCAAAAAGTGATTCATCATAAGTATAAGACTGTCCCTGCATCGTAGCAACGATTGCTTGTTGGTATTCAGCATTAGCTTTAACCATTTTATTACGGTCAGGACGAGGATTAACAATCAAGGTAAAGAGACACATTATTAAGGTAATTCCTAAAAAGGCAAGGGAGATATCGATAAAAATAGTAACCCATCTTACTGGATACACCCTCATTATTCCTTCTCACCAAGTATTAAAAGTTGTTTCATTATAATTGTCAAAACTATTGCTATAGAAGTTTTTTCAACCTTGTTTTAAACTATCAGGTGAAGCAAAACGATAAATTTGAATAATTGATAGAGCAAAGAAAAGAATAGTAAAGAATAAAGCAAAATAAGAGATACGGTACTTTTCTCGGTTAGATTTTGGTCGAGCAAAACAAGCATAACCAAGATAAATTGCTGGAATCGCATAGAAGACGAAGGTAATAATGCTTAAAAATCCACCAGATCCCATTGCTGCTAAATTATATTTGTTAGTGACATCACTCAAAACATGTCATTTACTTTCAGTGTTTGTTCCGATGATGGTTCAATCCAACATTGGATTAACACCATTATTGGCAATTTTATCAACTGAACCATTTAACGTAAAGCTAACACTAATTGCATAAGCATTGGCTGCAATCAAAACAATTGCAGAAATGATTCCAATCACTCCCAATATCATCTTAAAAATCGGCATTCATTTTGGTTTGGTACTGTAAGGATAGAAACGTGGATCAACTGCTGGTGATGAAGGCATATCAGCTAAACCTTGTTGTAAAGGATTAAAGAAATTATTCTGATGAGATTGGTGGTTGGATTCTTGGTTTCTTTGAACATTTTCATCAAAATTACCAGCACCCACTTCTGGTTCAACAGTTTGTTTTTTTTCAGCTTCTTTTGCTGTTTTAATTTTTGCTTGTTCTTGTTCATCAAACTTATTAATCGTTGCAGAAGACAACTTCGCACTAGTTAAAATATCTTCTTGATGAATACGTTGGTGGGGATCAATTCGACTTTGTTTAAAATCATATTTCTTAGCAATGTAGGCAATCAAATCGGTATAATCTTTGTACATCGCATCAACATCCCGATTATCTAAACGTTGAAACCTATGTTTTTGATCAGTTAAAAGAACAACAGCTTTTCCAAAGATAACCGCTCATTCTTGGTCTTCAAATGAAGCTTGGTGCTCTTTTTCTAAAGTAACTAAATCATTAATTAAACCGATTACTTGCTTTTGAAACTTCTCATCTTTAAGTACTCAGTACTTTAACTTTTCATCCTTAAGTAGGACGTTTAAGAGTTCAATGACACTTTGGTATACTTTTTGTGAGTCCATTAATTTTCTCTTTCTATAACTTTAATTAACTCTAGTTTGGCAATAATTGTTGGGTCAATGCTCCCTTGAACTAATAAACTATTTAAGTCGTAAAGCACTAATATTTTATCATTTAATGTATCAATATCTAAGTGTTTATACTTCTTAAAAGTCATTTTTATTCGATAAGGATGGGCATTTAAAAGTGTGGCAATTGTTTGAGAACTTTTTTGTCGCTGTTTAAGTAAAAAACAGTCTCGCGTAAAAACTAGTTCACTTGCTAATAAATAAATCAAACTCACACAATCATTGTTGAGTTCAAAATAATCACGAAGTTGAACAATAAATGCTTTAGTCTGGTTATTGATAAATGCTTCAGCAAGGTTGAATATATTTACCTCGCGATATTTACTGATATTCTGATCGATTGTATTTTGATCAATTATTGGTGTTGACAAAGCTGAGAGTTTTTCAATTTCATGATTAATTGCCACCAAATCATTGGGAATGATGGTTAAAAAATATTTTATGTGTTGTTCAGTGATTTTTTTCTTTTTAGCTTGCAGACGTTGATTAACATAAGCTTGCAAATGAGCACTATCAAGTAAAGGTACTTCAATAACTCGACACTCATTAGCAAATTTTTGGGCAATTTTAGTTTTGGTTGAAATCTCATCAGTTTGGACACTAAAAATAATAGTTGTTTGGTCATTTTTACTTGCTAAAATCTTTAGCATAAGTTCCTTTTGACTCTTATTTGGATACTTTTTTTCATCCAAAGTCTGGTTAGTCAAAAATAAACAATCATTAATAATAATAGTTTTATGTTGAGCAAACAAAGCAACAGTATTCACATTTTCATAAATTCTATTCAAATTATCATCAATTCATGAGTAAACTTGAACTTCTGATTCCAAAGTATGCTTCTTAATAATTTTTTCAACTTGGTTTTTTAATAAAAAGTGATCGGCGCTATAAACTAAATACATATCCTTCCCCTTTAATGGTTCTTCATTATATATGACAACTACTCTTAATCTTCACAAATCAACAATAAAAAATAATTAAAACTGGTTTTTGTTAGACCAGTTTTAATGTTTTATTTAGCTAATTTTTGAAGCAATTCCTCAATATGTTTGGTTGGTTCTACATTACGCATCTCAACTAAGATTTTTCCGTCTGAATCAACTACAAATGTACTACGAATAATTCCGCTCTGTTTTTCACCAATCACTTTAAATTGATTGGTAATTTCTCTAGTTAAGTCAGAAATCAAAGGATAAGCTAAATCTTTTTCACAAGAAAAGTCGTCATTAGCTTTTTCATCATCATTACTGATTCCCACAACGTTATATCCCAAATCTTGGAATTCTTTTAAATGTTTGTTATAAGCAGCTACTTCCAAAGAGCAACCACTAGTTCCTGCTTTTGGATAAAAGAAAATAATTAAACCTTTACTTCCACTCAACTTTTTCACATCTAAACTTTTTAAGACCCTATTTTCCACAAAAATCACCTCTTATATTCATTATAACTTGTCCTCACCTTTTTTTATTATTTTCAGGTCAATTTGAACCTTTTTCACATTTTTTAAAACTATAAATTAAGAAAGATTTGATATAATAGACTTTGTAGTGTGAAAAAAGAATGTAAGGAGAGAGTTGAATGGCAAATATTAAATCGCAAAAAAAACGTGTTTTAACTAATGAAAAATCACGTTTAGCAAATAAAGCACTTAAATCTGAAGTCAGAAAAGCAATTAAAAAAGCTAGAACTGCTAAAAGCGAAGATGCCGCTAACAAACAAGAATTAGTTAGCACAGCAGTTCGCTTAATTGACAAAAGCGTTACTAAGGGGATATATAAACCAAACAAGGCGGCTAGAGAAAAATCACGCCTAATGGTTGCTTAATATATCCTTGCAATAATTTTGATTAACACTCTTTATGGAGTGTTTTTTATTTTAATAAAGAAATTGAACTTACCCCCAGTAACTTTATAAGGAATTGATAATTGTTCTAATTTACTGATTGTTTCATCATTAGGAAATTGTCTTAATCCTTGTTTTTCTCCAGAAATAAACACTAATTTTGGTCGTAAATAAGTCAATCAAGGCAAAGTGGAACTAGTTTTACTACCGTGATGTCCGGCCAACAAATAATCAATGGTTTTATTTTGAATACAGGCACGAAAATTAATATCATTTAAGAGTTTAATTTCACCTTCTGTTTCTAAATCATTCATAATCAAGAAGTTTTTGTGATGGAAATTTAATAAATAGACCAAACTATTATTATTTTCATTTTTACTTTGACTATCAAGATTAAAAAGATTAATCCGTACATCCTTGACTTGATAAAATCTCAGAGCAGTCTCTCTTTTAATCACTTTTTTAATCAAAATCTTATCAGTCATCAATGCTTCAATCTGGTTATAGTGATCTTCGTGGTAATGAGAAATGAAGATTTCATCAATTCGACGAATTCCTCAATATTGACAATAATTTTTTAAAATACTCTTGCTATGACCCGGACCCGATCCAGCATCAAACAAGGTGATGTGGTTTTTTTGTTTTAAGATTACAGTTTGACCATTACCAACATTCAAAATTTCGATTCCAGGTTGAAAATAAAGAAATTTTGCACTAAAAATAAAAACTAAACAAAGTAAAGTTGTTATCAACAATCCGCCTTTACACCACTTCGGAGTTGAAATCGTGAGAAACAACTTTAAAAATCCAAAATAAAGAAAATATCAATAGATCTTAACGTGACCTGTAGCATAAAACCAATTAATCTTTGCAAAACAGGTTAATTCACTAGTAACTAAATGATTTAAAAAATGATAAACAATATCAATTTTTGGAATTCAAAAAGTTAATCACGTTAAGATGTTTAAAAAACCCAATAAAGGTGCAAGTAGGACGCAAAAAACCTCATTTAAATAAAAGAAACGATAACCGATTAAACTATTAACTACACCAAAAGTTAGGTTACTAATTACAAAATTAAAAAGTAATTGTTTTCAAATTGATTGTGATGATGTGAAGCGAAAATAGATAATTACCATTACATAATATAAGAAAACATTACTTTGAATTAAACTATTATCTAAAGCAATTAAACAACTATAAACAATCACTCAAATACTGATTAAATTTGGTTTAATCTTTTTAATTCTTAATCAATTGTGAACCAGACTGGTTAATGCGACTCTAGTCAAAACGAAGGGAAAATTTAGGGTAAAACCAAAACATAAAAGTAATCCATCAACAACTAATCCTGTTTTGTATTTCACGTGGACTTTCCCCTTAGCTTTTTGAATCAGTTTAGTTAAAGTTCAACTGAGAAAAAATCATGGTAAACCACCAAAGTTTAATAAATAAGTAATGCCCAATTGGTTCGTTCTTTGAATCAGTTCAATACTAGACTGATGATTATTTAAAAGAAAAACTTGTTCAAAATCACTGTGAAAAAATCGTTTATAAAAAAGATTTATTTTGAATAATCACCCGTTATTAGTAGAAATAACCCGGTCTGGTCGTACTTCTTGATTAACTCCCTTTTGGTGTAAATAATTTTGAAAGTTGAATTCAAAATAATTACTTTGTTTTGATAAAGGAAGTGCTTGACCAGTAATTAAGAGTTTTTGGTGTAAATAAAATTGGTGGTCTGGGAGTAAAGATAAAGAACAATAGTATTTAATTCCATGATGATCAAGAAGTAGATAGTTATCTTTAATTGTTTGGACAATAAATTTAGTTTGTATTAAAGTTGGTGGAGTTTTAACCAATCAACTCACCACACAACGAATCAAAAACGAAATTAGTAACAACAAACTCACAATCATTGGTGAAAATTTTACTTTTCAATCAACTAAAGTGAAAAGTAGTAGAACTCCAATTCCTGGAATCAAAATTCAAGGTACCTTTAAAGAGATTAAGGCAATTAAGCCACTAAAAAGAAAATAAATCACAAAATAATCTTGAGGCTTTAAGAGAGTTTTAGTCACACCACTTCCCCCTCTATTTCTAAAAACCCTTGCTCTAAATAAAGATAAAAGTTGTACTGACTTTTTTGAAAATGATGCTTAAAATCACTAGTTTGTTGTGGTTTAAAATTAATCACTTTAGGATAAAGAATCATTTGGTTTTGATACGATGTCAAGTTTAGTAGTTTTAATTGGTACGTTGATTTATTAACCAAATAAGTAGTGGTTAAAAACCCTAAACAAATGGTGAAGAAAATTAATAAAAAAGAAAAACTAAGTTGTTTTTTCATGATTAACCTCCTAAAGAGATTAAGAAGAAAACTTAGTTTTTTCTCATTTTTAATTCAGCAATTTTTGCAGCAATATTTTCTGCTTGCAATTGGTATTCTTGATACTTGCTTTGTTCTAATGCCACCTTTTCTTGGGAAGCTTTCTTTATAAAATTAGGGTTAGTAAGAATTTTTTCACTTCGAGCTAATTCTAATCTTAATTGTTCTTGTTGAACTAAAAGATCATTTAACTCCTGTTCATAATCAAAAAAAGTTGTTGCATCTAATTCAATAAAGAAGTTTTTGATTCTTAAAGAAGTGATTTCTTGTTGAGCAAAGTTCAAAGTTTGATTAATTTCAAAATTAACCATTCGTTTCAAATAAGCATTAATTTCTCCTAAGTTCTCGAATAATAATCCTTCTTGATCTGAAGTTAATTTTGTTAATTTTCCAGTTAAAGCTAAATCTTTTTTAAGTTGTTTTTCTGCTCTAAAGTCTCTGACTCCTTCAATCAAGGCAATTAATAAGTCTAAATAACTATTTTTTCCAACATATTCTTCAATGGTTAGTCGTTCTTCAAGAATTGATTTTTTTAATCCCAAGTGTTGGTAAATTTCTTCACTAACAAAAGGAATAAAAGGGTGCAACAAAACCAAGATTTCTTTTAAAACATACACCAAAACCTGTTTTGTTGGCGCATTGTTGTGTTCAAGTTCAACTTTTGAAAGTTCAATAAACCACGAACAATAGTCATCCCACACAAACGTTAATAGTTCGCGTCCACTTAAAGCAAATTCATAATCATTCAATTGGTCGATAACCCTTGCTTTTAATTGCTGCAATTTGCTAAGAATTCATTGGTCAGTTTTGGTTAAATCTTGTTGAATTAAAGTTTTGAAATCATCAACAAAAACAAAATCTTTGTCGATGTTCATTAAAACAAAGCGCGAAGCGTTTCAAAGCTTATTGATAAAATTTCAAGCACTACGGATTTTTTCTTCGCTATATTTAATATCTTGGCCAGGAGTAGAGTTAGTCAACAAAAAGAAGCGCAACGCATCAGCACCATACTGGTCAATAACATCCATTGGATCAATCCCGTTTCCTAATGATTTGGACATTTTCTTACCAGTTTCATCCCGAATTAAACCGTGAATTAAAACATCGTTAAATGGTTTTTCTTCTACTAAAGCAAGAGATTGAAAAACCATTCGTGCTACTCAAAAGAAAATAATGTCATAACCAGTTACTAATGTACTGGTGGGGAAAAAAGCTTTAAAGTAGGGATTTTGTGTCGTTTGTTCTGGATTTCAGTTCAAAGTTGCCAAGGGTCATAATCCTGATGAAAACCAGGTATCTAAGACATCAGGATCTTGAGTGTAGTTATTGATGTCATCAGGAGGATTGACACCAACATAAACTTCTTTAGTTTGATTATGATACCAAACTGGAATTTGGTGACCCCACCACAACTGACGAGAAATCGTTCAATCATGAACGTTTTCCATCCATTTATTTAAGACTTCCATAAAGCGTGGAGGGAAAAATTTTACCGCTTCATCACTGGCTTGCAAATCCAAAACCATTGCTGATAAAGGTTTCATTCGCACAAACCATTGTTTAGAAAGATAAGGTTCAACCACTGCTTGACTGCGCTCAGAAAAGCCTACTTGGTGAGTAATATCTTCAACCTTAACTAGATTATCAGCTTTATTTAAGTTATCAACGATTTTTTTTCGAGCAGAAATGGGATCCAAACCTTCATAAGTTGATCCACCTTTCTTGTTGATTAAACCTTTAGTAGTTAAACATTTAGGCATTTTTAAATGATGACGTTGACCAATAACAAAATCATTTGGGTCATGAGCAGGAGTAACTTTCATTGCCCCAGTACCAAAATCCATCGCCACATACTCATCAGCAATAATTGGAATTGTTTCTTGATTTATTGGGTTAATCACCATTTGTCCTACTAATGTTTGATAACGAGAATCAAGGGGATTAACAACAACTGCTTGATCAGCAAACATTGTTTCAGGACGGGTAGTAGCAACTTCAATGTACTGGTTAGGTTCATTTTTTAAACGATACTTAAAGTAATACATCTTCCCTGCAACTTCTTGATAAACTACTTCAACATTAGAGATTGCAGTTTCTTGAACAGGATCCCAGTTCACAATTTGTTCACCTTGATAAATTAAGTCTTGATGATACATCTGAACAAAAACTCAACGAACCAAATCATTAACTTGTGGATCTAAAGTGAACTTTTCTTGACTATAATCCAATCCCAAACCAAGTTTTTTTCACTGCGAACGAATTACTTGAGCATAGTCTTCTTTTCATAACCAAGTTTTTTTTAAAAACGCTTCTCGACCTAACTCGAATCGATTAACTCCAGTTTCTTTTAACTTGGCTTCAACTTTGGTTTGAGTAGCAATTCCAGCATGATCCATTCCTGGTAGATAAAGTGTTTCATAACCAATTAACTTTTTAAACCGAATCAAAGCATCTTGTAAACTACCATCTCATGCATGGCCCAAATGCAATTTTCCAGTTACATTTGGGGGTGGTAAAACTAAAGAAAATTTTGGTTTTTGACTATTTGGGTCAGCTTTGAAATAGTTGTTCTTCATCCAAAAATCATATTTTGAACTCTCGATACTCTCTGGGTGATATTTTTTTTCTAAAACCAGATTTTCTTTCATTTCTTACTCCTTAAAATCAACGCCTAATAAGTTAATTCTACAATAAAACCTCAAATTATTTAATCAATCTTATGGTGATAATCTGAGACTATCAAAACTGAAATATTTTTTTTGCTATAATCATTTCCAGAAAAGTTTAAAGGAGCAGTTTGTGAAACACCGCCATATTCTTGAAGAACTAGAAAAAGTCAATTCTACCAACAAAGACCAGATCAAAAGTGAAAAAGATATCTCCAATGACTTTGCCAAACTAACAATTATTCACAATTCTTTTTTCTGATTCAACATGATTTCATTAATTATTATTACTTGTCTAACAGTCGCTGAAGTTCCCTTATTAATTCTAAATCGTGACAAAATCTGAATTAACTTAATCGTAGCTTCTTTAGTGATGATTTGATCATTTACCCTCTATTTAATTTTTTCTAGTCAAGGAATTAGTGGATTTGAATATAATGATATTTATTATAATAGTGGTCGTAATGTTAAACGCAATCATGAAGTAAGGTACTTAAACTACAAGTTGGTCGTTATTTCACTTTCAATTTGTGTGTTTGATTTCTTACTCTTCTATGGAGCGGCCATCGATATGATTACTGGTGGAGATCACGTTGTTAAATATGAACGCGGAATTCCGATTTTTGCAGCCTTATCAATCACTATGCCTGCAATGATTATTCCTTTGGTAGTGCAATTTATTAACCGCTACATTACCTATGACCACCAAATGGAAAGTTTTAATAAGTGGTTAGAAATGAATGGGATTTCAAAACTAAATTATATTAGCAAGATTAATTATGAGGATGAAAATTTCACTTGAAAGGAAGTTGCAATTCAACTAGAACTAAATGCTAATGATTTGATTTTAGATACTTCTTCTGAAAATAAGTCTAAAGAACAGATTGATCTTTACAATCAGGTTAAAATTAAAATTATTAAAGAGATGATTGTTCAATTTAATAATAATATGGATAAGAAGTATCAACTTTATAAAACTATTAATGTTTATCATAATAAACATGGTCGAATGAGTTATAAAAAAACGCTGCGAAATAGTGCCATCATTTCTAAGGTTAAACGTTTAGATCGCAAAAATGAGATTATGGCTTTATTATTATTACCTTACTTTAATAAAACTATTTAATTAAAAACCTTGATAAAGTGAATTTTATCAAGGTTTTTCTTTTCTCTTCGCCCATCGTTCATATGAGAGAACGTTTGGTTTTATTTTGAGTGCTATAATTATAACCAATACAAGAAAGAGGTTAATAATTATGAATAAACAAGTATTAGTAATTGGTGCTAATGGTCATTTAGGTCAAATGGTCGTTCAAGATTTATTGCAAAACAATGCTAAAGTTGTTACTTTAACCAGAAAACCGTTTAAAGTAACTAACACCACTGATATCGTTGGCGATCCAAAAAACTATGATGATGTCAAAAAAGCTGCTACAGAGGTTGATGCAATCATTTCTACAGTAGGAGCAGGAAGTATTGATGAATTAATCGCTATTGCTACCAATGTTGCTAAAGTAGCTGCTGAAATTAAAGTTCCACTGATTTGATCAGCAGGAGCAGGAACTTTGATTCAAAAAGATGGCACTCGTTTAATTGATCAACCACAAAGTAATTTCCCTGCTCCACTTGCAGCAGCAATCTTTGGTCATGCTAAAGTCAAAGATTTGTTTCCTACCATTGATGAGTTAAACTATGTTTTTGTTTCTCCTGCCTTTACTTTAGATTTAGAGCGACCAGAACATTCCTTTAAATTAGAAGTGACTGATCAAGTGTTATACAATAAGGATGACGAATCAATCATCGGTTATTTAACCCAAGCTAAAATTCTGGTTTATTTAGTTGACCATTACCAAGATTATTTAAACAAACAAATCACTAGTGTTGAAACTGACTAGTCATCAAAAAAGAAGGAATGAATAATTCCTTCTTTTTTAGTTTTGAACATCAAAGGCGATGTTAGCAGTAAATCCATAAAAAACAGTACTGATGTTTGCATAGTCTTTAATTTTTAAGTAGAAATTGTTATTTTCAAAATCAATATAAACATCAACTTGATTTCGAATTGCATTAGCTTGTTGTGGGGTCAAATTATTTTGCGCAATAATTGCTGCTTTAATTTCACTCTCACTAGCACTATTATAAATCCCTTCTAATTTAGTTGTAGTAATTGTTGTCGCAAGATTACTTCGTTCATAATAATTAATCGTAATGTGGTTTTGTTCTGGATGCTCTCTATCATAAACTTTTAATTGTTCTGCTGAGTCATCAATCTCAAAATCAATTTTTAGATTCTGAATTTCTAGGGAATTAACGTGTCATAAATCTTTGAGAATTTTGTCTTTATTATCTGCTTGATACCCATCAAGAAATAAAATTGGTTGTCACAACACACTGATGAAACTTCCACTATATTTTTGATTAGTTGCAGTTGCGGCAATAGTTAAAGTATTTGAAGTTTTTTGGACATCTAAAGCTGTTCAGTCAACTTTTAGATTAGTTTGACTAGTTTTGAATTGACTGATTGTTTTAACATTATCATTATCAACATTGTAAGCAAAACCATTCAATCCTAAATCATTGACATTTTTTCGCACAATAATAGTTAAACTATCTCCACAATAAAATTCACTATCAGTTTTAGGAGTTAAAGTTAAAGTAAAGTCGTTTTGGTAGTTATAATCAGTAATTTCAAGTTGATTTTCATCAAAAATAAAATTGTTATTTAAAGCGCTTAATTGGTCTAAAACATCAGTTTTAGTAGCATTCTTAGTAGTAGTAAAATCAGTAATACTAATTAAACTTTGTAAAGTTTTTCTTGGAAAAGGGCGATAACCAATTTCTATCGCTCCTCAATATTTTTTTGAATCAGCAATTGGGGTAATTCTAAATACGTTATGATCATAATCAAGATCAATATTTAAAACAGTAAAATCAAGTTCAGTGGTAATTTTTGACTTGATGACATCAATTGTTTTTTGGGAGAGATCAAAGTTAGCTTCATCAGCATTAACTATTGGAAAAAAATTAGCTGTATTCAGATTATCACGAAGATTAATTTTTATATCATCTCCACCTCATTCATTACTAGTTTCTAAGACCGAAATTAGCACAGTTCTATGGTCTAGAAATTTAAAAGTAGCATTTTTAATAAACGTCACTTGATCGATTTTGTTTATATTCAAAATTTTTCTAATGATTAAGTCGTCTTGATCATTTATTCCAACAACAATCTGTTTAATACTAAATAAAGTCGATAAATTAGGTTTGTTGACTATCGTCTCGCTTTTGGTATTATCACAAGCAAGGACTGTTGTAGTTGTAGTTGTACTTAAACCCAGCAACGCCAATAAACAAATAAATTGTTTCATTATGAAACTCCTTTTTAATAATTTTTATTTTATCACTTTATTTTAGTAAGTTATAATTAAGTGATAAAGAAATTAATCTCACTGATAGTATCGACAAAAAAACCACTAAATTCCTAGTGGTTTAATCTTTTTATTTAAAAACTAATTTTAGTCGCATCTAATGCTCATAATGGCTGCGGTTCAATTGGGGAGAAGAAAACTTTGATTGGTGTTAATTTAATTTTTCCACTCAAGATACCAACATAATACTCGTCATGTTGATCCATTCTTTGTTGCAATTTTTCATGTTTAACCTTAAATTCTTGTTCTAACTTAGTTTTTATTTTCTTGTTATAACCATTCTTTTTATGTTCTAAAGCATAAAGTTGTTTAGCTTGAGAACGATCAAGAAGTTTCTTTGCTGTATCACGAGGTGATTGACCAAGACTCATCGTGTCAAACATATATTTCTTTTCAACCTTTTGAATTGCTTTACTTCTTATCGTCGCAATCTTTGTTTCTTGCTGCTCGTATTTGGTTTCCAATTTAGCTAGTTTTTTTGGTTGGTGGTGGTTAGTAGCTCTAAGAATTGCTTGTTCATACCAACGATCTAAATGGTTTAAATTTACCTGATAGGCCATATTAACTTCATTTAAGGCTGCTTGTTGAAGTGAGGGAGAAACAAAATTGTCGGGAACATCATTAATTTCATACTTCTTAATTGTTTTTTTGGTTAAGTTACTTAATAAAATGAAAGTAACAATAACAGCAGGAATTTCTGAAAGACCGTTAAACAAGAAAATTGTCCAGTCTTGAGTACCATCATGAGAAAGTTTCTTAGCAATTACCCACCCAATGATAATAAAACCAATACCAAATAGTAGCGAACGAAAGACTGCGATGAGAATTGCGTTTAAAGCATGACCAGTTCCTTGAAATAAAGATAAGGCACTATAAGTCATTGCTGCAAAGACAATTCCAGAAATATAAGCAAGAAACCATCAATTTAATTCTTTTGGACCATCAAAAGCCTCCATCATCGGTTTTCCTGCTCCAACAATCACGATTAAACAAAAGATTCCCCAGGCAATATTAATTAAAAGGTGGAGTCTTCAAATTTGCACCATTCGGTAACGTTTCTGCGCTCCTTTACAATAAGAATAGTTTGCATTAGCTCCCTCCATCATTCCAATGATCGGAGCATATAAAATATTTAGTCACGGAAAGACCGAACTCATAACCCTCAGGGTTGGAGAGATATAAGTAGTGTCAGTTCTTGTTGAAGTGAAAAAGTTAACCACAATCGCATCATGGACCTGGGCTCCTGGATGCGCAACTGTAATTAAAAGGGTTGTCACAAAATTAGAAGCAGCAAAAATAAAGTTAGCTAAAAAGGGAGAAAAACCATTAATTCAAATTAACCGGGCATCAGTTCATTTAAATTTGATCTGTTTTAAATTAATTTTTAACAAGGTATTTTTTGAAAAAGCAATCACTATTAAAATCGCTACAATACTAAATCCTCAAGCAAAAAATGATCCATAAACTGCAGCTTGCATCTTTTCTGATGCTGGAGCAATATCCATAAACAACTCACCAAACAGAATGTTTAAACAAATCGCTACAATGTTAATTCCAATCACTCACCAAACTTTTCCTTCAGTTCTTAAAAGGGTTGAAAGGAAAATTGACAACGCCAACATCGGAAAACCTCAAATAAACATTTGTGTATAACTATTTGATAACAAAAAGATTAAAGAAGAATCTTTGCCACCATAACTCATATTTGCTTGGGAAGTAATAATATAGGGAGCCACGAAGTGGAGGACTAAAATACCAACCCCCCCCATCACAAAGGCTTGAAGTAAACCATTAATCAAAATCCCATCCATTCGGGCTTTGTCTCTCCGCCCCATTGCTTGTCCCCAGTTAATTGCTGTTCCTACAGCAGGAAGCAAGGCTAAAGCAGATAACAAGGTAATGATGGTATTTGAATACTGGGTTGAAACATTAATTAGTTGTTTGGCAAAATCAATTCCATCTTGACTTCAATTATCAGAACTTCCAACAACAACAGGAATTCCTTCAGAAAGTGGATTATTTAGGTGTAAAATTCCGGTGATATAAGGAAACATATCTTGATCAGAATGTTTATACATTGTCAAAACACTATCAATTGCAAAGTTAAGTGCTAATTGCTTATCAATAATCCCGTACAACGAGTTCACCAACTGGATAATTACCATTGGTCCAGCCATGAACATCAATGCCTTAAAAGGAGTGGCATAACGCATGATTCATTCTCGTTTTGTAAAAAGATTCGCACTCTGAGAAAAATCTTTATCAGTATCAATTGCAGTAATTTTATTAGTTACAGTTGCTGTCAAATTTTTCCCCTTTTTATCACAAAAATACTTGAAAGAATTATAACGATTTTTTTAAGAAAAACCAAGAAAAAAGACCAAGAGAAAGTTCCTAGTCTTTTTTATTTTTTTTCATTTGATCGCGTTTCTTTTCGTTGTCTTGTTTAACCATTCCACTGACAAGCGCGCGGTTTCTTTCTCACGGGTTCAAGGCGTAGTGATATCCAAAGAAAACCACTCCATCAGTTATCAAAATTAGTAGTGGTGAAGCAAGAGCAAAAGCAATTGAGACAAAGATAATTCAGCAGTTATGAACACTTCAATCGTGGGTTGGTAGCAAACTAAATACTTCATTATTTAATCCAGGAATAAAGATAATTAACAAATCCAGTCCCAGAGCAATTGCTGAAAACAATAATAAAGGTTTATTTCATTCGTATTTCAGTTTGCGATATGATTTTCAGTTTGATAAACGAATAATGTGAGCAATGATTGTTGGAGCAAAGGTAGCAACAATAAACATTGCCGTGCGCCCATAAACTAAAATCTGAGTTTTTGTAGTGCTATTACTAATGAAATTAGAATCCTTAATCGCTTGTTGTCAATTATCAAACGAATGACTCATTCCGTCTTTGAAAGCATCAGCAGGAAGGTTTGTATATAAATCACTTGGTGTGACAATCATTCCTACATAAAAAGCAGCAATCATCACTCCTCCCTGAATAATTCCAATCTTTAAAATTGGGAATAATAAACCCTTTAGTAAACCACTATTATTATTCTTAATTGGTGGTAGACCCATGAGCGAATTATCATTTGGACCCATTCCCATTGAAATTGCTAACAATGATTCCACCACTAAGTTAATTCACAAAATATCAGTGGCTTCTAAAGGTGAATTATGATTAATTAACGAAACAATGAGAATTCCTAAAACATTAGCAATGTTAACCCCTAACAAGAAGACAATCGTTCTTCTAATCTTTTGTCAGACGTTTCTACCTTCGTTAACCCCTTTCATCATGGTAGCAAAGTTGTCATCACTCAAGATTACATCTGAAGCTTGTTTAGCTACATCAGTACCAGTAATTCCCATCGCTACTCCAATATCAGCAATACTTAAACTCGGAGCATCATTAACTCCATCCCCAGTCATTGAAGTGATGTTATTTTTAGCTTGCAACGCTTGAACAATTCTAACCTTATGTTCAGGATTTACCCGAGCAAAAACATTGATCGTATCGACTACTCGATTTAACTGCTCATCATCAAGACTTTGTAAAGTTTTACTTGTCATCACTTCATAATCACTATAAGCAATTCCCAATTCACGAGCAATTGCCAACGCAGTTATCTGATGATCACCAGTAATCATTACTACTCTAATCCCAGCCTGATGTGCTGTTTTCACTGCTTGAACAGCCGAATCACGAACAGGATCAATCATTCCTACAGCGCCTATAAAGATTAAATTTTCTTCATAAGCACCTGGTTTTTGATCTAATCCATAAGCAAAACCAAGGACTCTTAAAGCTTGATCAGAAAGTTCTTCACTTAATTTTAAAATTGCCTCTTTATCTTTAGAAGATAAAGTTAACACTTTGTTTTTAACTTGAATACGTGTACATCTTTTTAATAATTCATCAATCGCTCCTTTAACAGCGACTAATTGGTGATCACCATCTTTATTAATCGTTGTCATCAACTTTCTTTTACTATCAAAAGGAATTTCATCCAAACGTTTAAACTTCTTGCGGTATTTAATTTCATCAACTTTCATCAACTCCGCAAAATCAATTAAAGCTAACTCGGTTGGATCACCAACCCGATCATCACCTTGAGTAATTGCATCATTTGGCAAGACTAACAACTTCTTAAAAATATCTTTCTCATGGTTATCAGGAGTTTTTAAATATTCAGCAGCAGCAATAATCTCACTATTGATAATTACTTTTTGTACTGTCATCCTATTTTGGGTTAGGGTTCCGGTTTTATCTGTACAAATAACATTAACTGAACCAAGGGTTTCAACACTAGCAAGTTTTTTAACAATCACGTTTTCTTCAGCCAGACGTTTAGTTGAAAATGATAAGGTAATTGAAACAACAGCGCTCAAGGATTCGGGAATTACTCCAATTGCTAAAGTAATTGCAACCATTAAATAGCTTGACCAAGAAGTTTTTTCACCACTTAAATACAAACCAATAAAAATAATAATTCCAATCAAAACAGCAGCAATAGAAATTCAATAACTGAACTTTGTTAATTTCTTTTCTAGGGGAGTTTGACTAACTTTATTATCATTAATAGTTTGAGCAATTTTCCCAATTTCAGTATCCAAACCTGTCTTAATAACTACACCAACACCCCGACCACTAACTGCAAAGGTATTCATAAAACAAATATTGGTTTGATCAGCCAAGATATCAGTTTTTTTAATTGCTTTGGCGTGTTTATCAACAGGAAATGATTCACCAGTTAAAATCGCTTCATCAACAGTGAAATCACTACTTTCAATAACCCGTAGTTCTGCAGGGATATATCTTCCTGCTTCAATTACAACAACATCTCCAACCACAAGTTGGGTAGCATCAATTTCAAAAGTTTTGTTATTACGGATAACAATTGCTTGGGGACGAGAAAGTGACTTTAAGCTATCAACTGACTTCCTTGCTTTGACTGTTTGGACAGTTTCTAAAATCGCATCAATGACCACAATCAAAATAATGACAATAAAATCAATAAAATCGCCAATTTCTAAGGGGATATCTCAATTCCCGATTTTGGGAGCAATGACTGAAATTATCGCAGCAATCATTAAAATAATTTGCAAAGGTTCAACCAAGGCTAACAAAAAAGTGATATATCAAGGTCGGGTTTTTCCTTCAGGAATTTGGTTTTTTCCGTTTTTTTCTAACCTAAGACTAGCTTCTTCTTGACTTAGACCAGTTTCAAAATTTGTATCAACCACAGTTGCTACTTCTTGAGTGGTTAGGGTTTCTCAATCAGGTTTCATTCTGCTTCCTTTCTTTATGATAGGGGGGTTAAATTCAAATACTGACAAATTGTTAAATAAATCTGGTCAATATTTTGGTTTTTGGTCACTGAAGTTTTAATTAAAGGAGTGGTGGAATCAACATTCAAACTAGTACGAATTAACTCAACATTTTTTTTAATCTCGTTTTGCTTTAGTTTATCTAACTTCGTACCAATTAAAACCACAGGAACATGATAATGTTTAAGATAATCATACATTATTAAATCATCTTTACTTGGAGAGTGACGTAAATCAACTAACATTAAAACTAATCTAAGGTTAGTTCGATTGGTTAAATATTCTTCCATCATTGGGGCAAAACTTGCTTTTAAATCACTGCTAACTTGAGCATAACCATACCCTGGTGCATCAACAATTCGAAACTGGTGATGGTTAATATCAAAAAAGTTTAAAAGACGGGTTTTTCCGGGGTGTGAAGACACTTTTGCCATTTTTTTATTATTCGTTAACGCGTTAATGATTGAAGATTTTCCGACATTAGAACGACCAACAAACAACACTTCAGGAACTTCATCATCAATTCAACCATCCTTACTAGCTGCTGATTTTACAAATTCTGCTCATTTAATCATTAGTTTGCTCCTTTTTAATTAATCCTTGTGCGGTCAAAAAATCTTTTAACTGTCAAGAATAACAAACTTTCATTTGTTTAATATTACCTTTAATCTTGTCATCACGATAGTTTAAATAGAAAAAATGGTGGTGCGGTGAAGTTTTGATTAATGTAATTGTTGAAAAGGCAATTACATCACTTGTAGAAATTAAGTGATTATTTTTCACCACAATGAGTAAACAATTAGCCCACCGATGTTCAAAATACATTAAAACAGTCATACTCAACATTTGCAAGAGAAAAACTATTTCAAAAGCAATTAACAATCCTGAACTTTGATCAATTTCATAGCCAATAAACAAACCTCAACTTCCACAAGAAAGGATTAACATTAAAACACCTAAACTCATTAAAATTTTTCTGCGATGGTGATTTTCAAAGACCACAACAGTTTGAGACTTAAACTTTTTCAACTGGTGTAACTTTCTTGTCAAACTAACTGATGCCACTACAAAGATTGCAAAAATTAGTAAGGAAAGCACAAAACCAGAAATAACTAAACTACCATTCAAATTCATCTTCTTATCCTTTCTGGACCTTTTTTAAGTTTTCTAAAATAATTACTGTCTTGATGTGATGATTAACAATCTCATAAACCCCTTGTTTTGTACTTAAAACAAATCCAGGAAGAAAACTCTTTGCTACTAAAACCATAATCGGAGCAATTTCATTCACAAGATCATAGGTGATTACTATTTTTTTCTGAGAATTAAAAAAAACAATCCGATGATTAGTAACTATCATTGTTGTCATAAAACCAGCATCCTTAGAATGTTGATTTGCTTTTCGTAGTGAATAAGTTCATCTTAAAAGACCAGTTCTGGTTTGCTCAGCATTCTCTTCTCACTGATCATCAGCAGGATTTTGATATTTTTTGTATAACCATCCAACCTTTTTAGATTTTTTTAGGTTATGAGTATAAACCTGGACCCTCTCTTCATAAGCATAAACCGCTTCGTTATCATTTAACTTTAAATCTAGATTAAGCGGTGTTAGAGTCAAGAAATCTTGTTGAAGTGTGTGGTAATCAGCAAAATATTGTTTACGCTTGGCAATTTCTTCTTTATGTTTAACTTGATAAATTCAACTTAAAAAACCAAAAATTATCAACAACAGTAATCAAACTGTAATGATAACAATTAAGGCAATATATTTAGCGTCCATTCCCCCACCTATTCTGCGTCAATATCACTTGTTAAAAAGCTTCAATAAGATAGCAAAGCATCAGTTTCGATTAATAAGTCAAAGAGTGCCAAAGTTTCGTCTTTTAAAATCTTAAATTCTTGCAATGCTTGAGCAAAAACAATCAGAAAACCTTCATTTAAATCATTAAGGTTAGTGGTGGTTGCCAAGATTTTGATAACTTTAATTACTTCATCTGAAAAGTGATTATTAAGTTGAGGAAAAGTGATTATTTTTTGAATCACACTAGCAAAATTATCTTTAATTACCTCCTGTGCACTTAAAAGATCAAGATCTTGATAGTTGTGACCTATCAATAACAAGTCGAGGTATTTACCTAAATAAACTGGTTCAGTTAAAGCAAGATAAAGTTCTTTATCATTCAAGTATTTTTCATCTTGAAATAGTTCTTCATCAAATCCTTTCAAATCGTGATTGAACTCACTTCACCCTTCAGAGTCTTCAACATCCACTAACCGATCAATCAAGATATCTAACGCTTCACTTTGCTCTTGGCTTAGCTCAGTTAACAACTGGGTACCATCATCTAAACTAGCAACCATCAAGGCCAATCCGCGCTCAAAAAAGTCAAACTCTGCAATTTCGTGTTTCATTTTGTCAATCCCCTTTTCTTTTTATTATAACCGATTCTCGACCTTAATTTGGATGAATGCCAGAGACTAAATTGGGTTTAAGTGGTGAAAGTAATCATTATTTTTGTATAATTAAGTAAGTGGTGAAAAACGATGATTGAAACTTGTAAAAAGAACTTTGGCTTAATTCACGAAGAGAATTTTAGTCATATTAAACCTTGGTTTGATAAGGCTATCATTAAAAACCAAAACCAATTAAGTAAATATTTGACCAGATTTGGTTGAGGCGAAAAACTTAAGCCTTATTTAAAGGATAAACACTCATTGGACTATAACCTTTTTATTACCAATGTCAAAAATACCTTCGATTTACTGGTGAGTAAAGAAAGTGGGATTGAACAAAGTGCCAAGTTAGTAAAAAAATTTAGTCGGTTTATTACTCTATCAGCACAAGAAGTAGGATTTGTTAGTCTCTTACACATTATTGATGATTACTTTGAAGAAGTTAACAATCACGAAGTTGCCAAAAAACGTTTATTGGTCATTAAGTTAACAAACAAAACAATTACCCAACTTTATCAAGTTTATCAGAAGTTAATGTTAACAATTTTCAACGATCAAGCAGAACTTCAAAAAATGGTTAAAGAAGTCTTTGACACTGATGGATTTTATGTTGATCAAGTATTTGACCCGAGTTTTAACATTCGCACCTTATTTAAATTTGCTAATAAAAGTACTAATAATAAAAAACTTACTACTGAAAGTTTTAATCAAGTTTATTTCAATAGTTTATTTGCTGACAGTTATTTTACAACGCTACGGTATTATGTTGAAAACTTTATTAATAGTGTGTATTAAAAAACCTCTTGAAGCTTCAAGAGGTTTTAATTTACTTTAATTTTAAATGAACCTCTTCTAACTGGTAATCACTAACATTATCAGGAGCATTACTCATCACATCAATACCATGGGCATTTTTAGGAAAAGCCATGACATCACGAATAGAATCTGCTCCAGTCAGTAACATGATAATTCGGTCCATTCCCAAAGCTAAACCTGCGTGATATGGGGCCCCATACTGGTAAGCTTCAATAAATCAACCAAAATTATTTTTTACTTGTTCTGGAGTTAATCCAATCGCTTTAAACATGCGAGCTTGAATTTCAGAATCAGTAATTCTTTGGCTTCCCCCGCCAATTTCAAATCCATTCATAACAATATCATAAGCATCAGCAATCGCATTTTGTTGATCAATATCAAAAGTAGGAAGAAAATCAGTTTGAGGCATCGTGAAAGGGTGGTGAGCAGCAACGTAGCGGTTTTCTTCAGCATTAAACTCAAATAAGGGGAAATCAACTACTCATAACAACTTATAAGGTTCTTGGTACAAGTCAAACATTTTTGCTGCTTGGTTACGAATTTCTCCTAAAGCATGCGAAACGTGGTGATACTTTCCTCCACCAATTAAAATTGTTGCCTTAGCATTTTGATCCAAACCAAAAGTTTGTAATAGACCATTTTTTTCTTCTGGGGTTAAACTTGATGCTAAACCTCCTGTTCAGGTTTGGTTTTCTAATTTTAAAATTCCTAAACTGGGTAAATTAAACTGAGCACTGATCTCATCAAAAATTTTAATCTGACCCTTATTTAACAATTGATTTTCAATAGCTATTCCTCGAATTTCAGCCTTTTCTTGGTTAAACTTTTGCATTAACTTATTTTCTGAATTAACAAAAAGTGAGGTTAAAGTTTTTAAGGGTAAATCAAAACGTAAATCTGGTTTATCCACACCATACTTGTCAATTGCTTCTTGATAACTAATCTGTAAAAACGGTTCATTAATCTTGATGTTTTTAGTAACTTGTAAGATTTTTTTTAACAAGCGTTCAGTTAAATTCATCACATCTTCGCTAGTAGCAAAACTCATTTCTAAATCCAGTTGACTGAATTCTGGTTGTCGATCAATTCGTAAATCTTCATCCCGAAAACACTTCACAATTTGGAAATAGCGATCATAACCACCAATCATCAATAACTGTTTAAAAAGTTGCGGCGATTGAGGAAGGGCATAAAACTTACCACGATTTAGTCTACTTGGTACTAAAAAATCTCGCGCTCCTTCAGGAGTTGATTTTCCAAAGACGGGAGTTTCAATTTCTAGAAACTGCTCATCAACTAAAAAATTACGAATCAAGTGATTAACTTGGGCGCGCATGATTAAGTTGTGTTGCATTTTTGGCCGACGTAAATCTAAATAACGATACTTTAGACGGGTTTCTTCTGATACTTCAACATCATCATCGAGCACAAAAGGAGGCAATGCTGATGGATTAATCACTGTAATTATTTCTGCAGCAACTTCAATTTCACCAGTAGGAATTTCAGGATTCTTAGCTTTTCGTGCTTTGACCATTCCCTTAACTTCTAAAACGTATTCAGGTTTAATACCTTTAACCAGTGCTTCTTGACTTTCTTCGACCACGACCTGGGTATAGCCATAACGGTCTCTTAAATCAAGAAAGGTCAATCCCCCTAATTTTCGAACTTTTTTCACTCATCCTTGTAAAATCACTACCTGATCCAAATTTTTGGCAGTTAACTCACCACAATTATTTGTTCTAATCATTGTTTTGCTCCCTAATCATTGTTTTAATAATTTCAATTTGGTTTAAATCAATCACCTGTTCTTTTCCTGTCACTTGGTTTTTTAACTTTGCTCGCATTGAAGTTAACTCTTGGCTTCCCAAAATTAAAACTTCTTTTGCTTGTAATTTTTTTGCTTGGTTAAAACCAGTTTTTAAGGTGTTGTTTAGTAAAGAAAAATCAACTACTAACCCACTTGCCCGCAGTGTTGAAATTAATTGCATTACTTGTGCATTAAACTCTAAGGCAATGACATATAAATCAAGTTCGCGACGGGTAAAAAGGTCTGGTTTTTCTTCACCCAACAAATTTAATAAACGTTCAATCCCTAAACCAAATCCAGCAGCAGGGACACTCGGACCTCCCAATTGTTGCACTAAGTTGTTGTATCGACCCCCACCAATCAGAGTTAAACTTTCCTGACTTTTATCTGCAGCATACTTAATTTCAAAAACCATTCCCGTATAATAATCCAGTCCTCGTACTAGACTTGGATCAAGTTTAACTTGATAATTTAAAGCTGTTAAACATTCAACAAGTTCTTTCATTCGCATTTGATCT
Source organism: Mesoplasma sp. JKS002658 (assembly GCF_023566355.1). Taxonomy (NCBI): domain Bacteria; kingdom Bacillati; phylum Mycoplasmatota; class Mollicutes; order Entomoplasmatales; family Entomoplasmataceae; genus Mesoplasma; species Mesoplasma whartonense. Next base: position 366,020 of record NZ_JAKNSW010000001.1, read on the forward strand.
TGAACACTAAGATAATCACCCATTGAGGGTGGATTAGTAAATTTATAGCCATCAATCTTACAATCCAAAGTCCGCATTGGGTTTTTTTGAATCCGCACTTGACAATCATCACACAAATCATCAAAGGTAGATAAATATTGGACCAATGCAGCTAAATAAGGCTTTTTCTCTTCACCACTAACTAAATAATTTAAATAAATCACCGCGTTTTGCTCAAGAGTTAAAGATGTAAGAATTTCCATAGCCAAACTGATAACTTCGACATCTTGATTTAAATTATCAGCTCCAAAAGTCTCAATTCCTAACTGGTTAAACTGACGGTATCTTCCTGCCTGAGGTCGCTCATAACGAAACATACTGCCAACATAAAAGAACTTTAAGGGTAAATTGTTTAAAACATACATCTTGTCTTCAACTACAGCCCGAACCACTCCTGCGGTTCCTTCAGGACGTAAGACAAACACGCGGTTTTTTTTGTCATTAAACTCGTACATTTCTTTGCTAACAACATCACTAGTTTCTCCGACCCCACGAACAAAAAGTTCTTTACTTTCAAATATTGGGGTCATGATTTCTTGATAATTTGCTTGATGAAGAATTGTTTTAACTCTACCGATCACCCCATCAAGTACTTCCATTCTTCTTCCATAAACATCACTTGTTCCCCGAGGTTTATTAATCATTATTAGCATCCTTTCTTGAGGTTAAGTTTTCTTCTTCACGAGTCACTACCCGATCAACAGTTAATAATCCAGGGATAATTTTCATTGACGAAATAATCTGGTTAAGTTGATCAGAGTTATTTATCTTCAATTTAATTACTCCTGTTGAAAGATAAGTTTTTTCATTAGTACTAGCAGAAGCAGAAATAATCGCTGCTTTCAAAGAAGAAAGCATTCTGGTTATATCATATAACAAATTGGGGCGGTCGTTAGCACTAAACTTGATTTTTGTCACATAACTTTTATTACCTATTTGAGCACGATTTCAATGAACATTAACCAAACGAGGTTTAGTTTCCTTGCCACTAACATTAACACAATAAGGCAAGTGAACTTTAATTCCCTTCCCCTTAGTCACATAACCAACCACTGGTTCAAAAGGAATCGGTAAACAACAATTAGCAATTTCCACTTGCATATTAGAAATTCCATCAACAATTAAATCATTATTAATTTCTGGAGCTCAAGCTTGAGTTTTGCTTAGTTGATCAAGAATAACATTATCTTTATTAAACTCTGGATTAACTAAATATTTGTTAACCACTGCTTCGATTTTTAAACGGTTATTGGCGACTTCTCAGTAAACATCATCTAGAGTTTGAAATCCATCTTTACGAAGCAACTCAATAGTCTCTTTCTCACTTCAGCGTTTTCCTTTTAAGTCGTTAGCGTTTAAAAAAGCACTAATTGCAGTTTTACTACGCGCAATCATTTGCTCACGCTCTTCTTTTTTAGTTAAGGTTTCACTCTCATTAACTAGGCTTTGGGCAAGATATTTTTTAATCCGGTTTTTCGCATTAGAAGTTTTCACAATTTTTAATCAGTTATGGTTAGGAGTTTGGGTGGGTGAAGTTTTAATTTCAACCATTTCTCCAGAGTGTAAAACTGTGTTTAAAGGTAAAAAGACTCCATTAATTCTCGCTCCAATCGCATGTTCACCAACCTCAGAGTGAATTCGAAAGGCAAAATCTAAGACTGTTGAACCATAAGGCAGGGTAATCATTTGCCCATTAGGAGTTAGAACATAAATTGTTGAGGTAAAAATATCTTCTTTCAGTTCTTTTTCTAACTCTTGGTTTTGCTCTTCGTTATTTAACGAAATAATCCGACGAAAAATATCGAGTTTATCATCAATTTCTTTTTGTTTATCAGCTACCGAAACTTCATCATTTGCTTTGTAGCGCCAGTGAGCTGCCGCTCCAAATTCTGCATACTCGTCCATTTCATCAGTACGAATCTGTACTTCAAAAAGCAATCCATTTTTATTCGCAACAGTTGTGTGTAAGGATTGGTATAGGTTATTTTTTGGTGTAGCAATATAGTCTTTGAATCGTCCTGGAATAGGCAAATACTTTTGGTGAATAAAACCTAAAATCTTGTAACAATCATCAACATTTTGCGCAATTATTCGCACCGCTAAAAGGTCATTAATTTCATCAAAAGTTTTACCAAACATTGTCATCTTACGATAGATTGAATAAACGGTTTTTTCCCGACCAAAAATTCGTACCACAGTAATCTGTTTTTCTTTAGTTAAGAAGTAGTTCAAATCAATAATAATCTTTTTAATTTCAACATCACGAGTTTTGCGATCTTGAGCAATTAATTCTGCTACTTTGGCATAACTACCAGGGTCAAGCACCTTAAAACTCATGTCTTCTAACCATGATTTAGCACTATTCATTCCAATTCGATGAGCAATCGTAGCATACGTATCTAAAGTTTCTTGAGCAATCACTTGCTGTTTATCTAAAGGTAAATTACCAATTGTGAACATATTATGTAAGCGATCACAAATTTTGATAATCATCACCCTAATGTCTTGAGCCATTGAAAGATAAAGTCTGCGCAAATAAGTTGCTTTTAACTGTTCACGATTTTCCTTGGCAAAATAACTCACCTTAGTAACTGCTCGAACTAACATATTAACTTCTTGACCAAATCTATCAATGATTTCTTGTTCTTGAACTGGTGTATCTTCAAAAATATCATGGAGCAATCCAGCAATAATCGTGGTTGGACCCATTTTGTATTGTGCTAAAAAATAAGCTGTTGTTAGCGGATGATAGATGTAAGGATCGCCATTAGCTCGTAGTTGCTTACCATGTTTTTGCTTAGCAAATTCATAAGCTTGAGTAATTTTAGTCAGTCAAGTTTCATCGGTGATATAAGTTCGGGCTTCGTTGATTAATATTTTTAAATCATGAATTTCTTGAACTTTTAATTCATAATTTTTATTTGTCTGATTGCTCATTCTAAACTCCTATTTTAATTATATGCTAAGTTTTAAAGAAATAAAAACAAGCAAACTGAGGTTCTTTTGTGGTTGAATTTCATAGAAATTACCAAGCAAGCAACAACTCCTTAAAACAAAAAAACTAACTAATAAAAGTTAGTTTTTTTATATAAATTACAAAATTATTACACGATGAAGAAATTTTACCAATATCTAATAGGTTTCTTGCCAAATACGTGTTGTTCATCAAATATTTCAAGAACCAGGAATCGCAATCGATGGACCGTCGGAAAAACCAAGATAAATATTGCAATAAAAATTAGGAAGATGTAAAACATATCCTGGAGTATTTAAGTCTTCTATAGAAGGCGTTACTCCATTAGGGAAGTTTCAAGCTCAATTATTGACGTAAACTGTTGTAATGTTTTTAGCATAATCACAAAATTCTTTAAGTTCTCAGTTTAAGAATTCTTTAAATCGCACTGCCAAATTTCCTAATTGTGTAAGATAACCAGACCAAACTGTAGGTTGAAGTAAATCATTATCTGAAAGATCTTTTATAGCAGCAGCAAAATTATCCTTTGTTAAAATGTATCTAAGTCTAAGTTCAACAGTACCACGATATTGACTATCAAGTTTAGCAACAATATTCAAACGACCGTTTACTGAATATTTAGGTGCTTGGAAAGTTTCTAGAAAAACTTCATCAAGATTTAAAAGATTATCTTTAAAAACATCACTATTTTTCTCTAAGAATACTTTAAAAACTTCTTCTTGTGTTGATTCTAAAGGTACTGCAATATTTGTTTCAAGACTTAAATCGTCTAAATTAATTATATTATTAAGGTTAACTTTTACACTACCACTATACTTACTATCTGGTTTAGCTTTAACGCTTAATTCACCAAATGAATTTTTACTTGGGGCAGTAAAACTCTCGATTTCAAGATTATCCCGTAAATCGCTAACTTCAGGGTTTAACTTAATAAATGCATCAAAAGCTTCCTGTTGTTTTGTATATACTTTATCCACTTCTAAATTAAGGTGAAGATCAGTTAATGCTGTTTGACCAATTGCAGTAACTACAATGGTAATTGAACCAGTATATTTAGTACCTAGTTTAGCTGTAATAGTTAAAGAACCAGGAGTGGTATAAGTTGGTTTTGAATACTCTGAAGTGACGACACTATCTTTAAGTTCAGTAATGCTGTTATTATTCTTTAAGAACACTTCAAAAGCAGCGTCTTCATCCATCTTTTCTGACCCAGTGATTGCACTTTTATTTAAAGTGTTTAAGTTAGTTTGTTTGATTTCTGCGAAGTTAACTGTGACACTGCCTTGGTATTTATCTTCGCTGTTAGCATTGATGACTAGTGACCCAGGAGTTCCGTAACTTGATGAAACAAATTCACCTGGTTGAACGTTTCCTCTTAAATCAGCTACATTTTTATTTAATTCTAAGAAAGCGTTAAACGCATCATCTTGATTCGTGTATGCTTCACTTAATTCTAAATTAAGGTGAAGATCAGTTAATGCTGTTTGACCAATCGCAGTAACTACAATGGTAATTGAACCAGTATATTTAGTACCTAGTTTAGCTGTAATAGTTAAAGAACCAGGAGTGGTATAAGTTGGTTTTGAATACTCTGAAGTGACGACACTATCTTTAAGTTCAGTAATGCTGTTATTATTCTTTAAGAACACTTCAAAAGCAGCGTCTTCATCCATCTTTTCTGACCCAGTGATTGCACTTTTATTTAAAGTGTTTAAGTTAGTTTGTTTGATTTCTGCGAAGTTAACTGTGACACTGCCTTGGTATTTATCTTCGCTGTTAGCATTGATGACTAGTGACCCAGGAGTTCCGTAACTTGATGAAACAAATTCACCTGGTTGAACGTTTCCTCTTAAATCAGCTACATTTTTATTTAATTCTAAGAAAGCGTTAAACGCATCATCTTGATTCGTGTATGCTTCACTTAATTCTAAATTAAGGTGAAGATCAGTTAATGCTGTTTGACCAATTGCATTAATTCTAACCATAACTGATCCAGTGTATGCTGTATTTGCTTTGGCCTTAATGGTTAAAGAACCATTACTTGTGTAAGTGGCAGCAGCAAAACTATCAACTTCAACATAGTCGTTTAAGTTAGTTCAGCTGTTATTAACTTCTAAAAAAGCGGCAAACGCGACATCTTTATTCATCTTTTCAGTACCTTGAATGATTGTGTTTGTTACTAGGCGAGCGATATTAGTTTTGATTAGTTCTGGAATCGTGATGGTTAAAGTTCCACTGTACTTTGTATTTGGTTTTGCTTTAACTTCTAATGATCCAGTTTGGTTGTAATCTGGAGCAGTAAAATTCTCAATTTCAAGATTATCGCGTAAATCACTAACTTCAGAGTTTAACTTAATAAATGAATCAAACGCTGCTTGTTGGTTAGTTACTGGAAGTGATAATAAAGTTTTTAGATGCAAGTCGTTTAAACTTGTTTGACCAATTGCATTAATTGTAATTATAATTGATCCAGTGTATGCTGTATTTGCTTTGGCTTTGATTATTAAAGAACCAGGTGTAGTATAACTTGGTTCGTTAAACGTTAAGTCAACGTTTGCTTCAAGATCAGTAACGTCTTTGTTGTTGTTTAAGAAGGCTTGGAATACATCTTCTTTGGTCATGCCTTCTGAAATAGTGATTGATTCCTTATTTAAAGTTAACGTGTTTAAATCGATTTTCACTTCAGAACGATTTTTCGTTCCACAAGCGACAACACTTATAGCAGCAGTACTAGTTAAACCAATTGATCCCAAAATAGTTAATAATTTCTTCATATAAACTTACTTTCCTTTTGTAGTAAAATCCATAACATCGTAATTTGTTATTATATTTAAACATTAGCATTTATGTTGTAAAAAAACGCTTGATAACTCTTTAACAATCTCACTTTGTTACTATTATTTTATCATTTTAGTCTTAGATTTTTCAAGTTTTATTTTTAAAATTTTTTTAGGATTTTTTGATGAAATTTATAAAAGTTAGCCATATAAATTCATTAATCAACAAGAAGATTTTGGTAATATCTTGACAAAAAAAACAGTGAAAAAGCAAAGGCGATTTCACTGTTTTTCATTATTTAAAACTGACAACTTATCAAAATTTTAGTAAGTAATTAATGACTTAACTTTATACTTTTTGTTTAATTCTTGATCATGGAGTTTAGTAATATCAGCTAAAAACTCAATTCCAACAATTGTTGATCCTTGACTCTCAACCAACTCCACAATTGCATCAATTGTTCCTCCCGTGGCAAGAATATCATCAATAATGACCACTCGATCAGAGGTAGTTAAATCACCTTTTTGCATCTCCACCTTACTGGTTCCGTATTCTAAGGTGTATTCTATTTGCTCAACTGCTCGAGGTAATTTACCTGGTTTTCGCACTAAAACAAACTTAGTATTAGTTAAATAAGCAACTGCACTAGCAAATACAAAACCCCTTGCTTCAGGAGCAACAATTGCTGTAGCTTGTTGCTCTTGAACAAACTTAGCCATTTCATCAATTGCTGCTTTAAAAGCAGAGGGATGATTCAATAGCGGAGTAATGTCTTTAAAAACTACTCCTGGACTAGGAAAGTCAGGAACATCAGTAATATATTTTTTTAAATCCATCTCTAATTTCTGTCTCCTTAATTAGTCGTTTATACCTTCAACAATCTGTTCTTCACCTGATACTTTTAAAGACCTTACAAATTGTTTAGAAGCATAAGCGTTTCTAATTCGTTTCTTTTCAAAAAATATTCAAGTTGGTATCACAATGAATAATGATACCATTCCTCCCATCAATAGTCCAATCAAAATAATTAATCCAAAATTAAAAATTGAAGGCATCGTAACAGTTAATGCTAGTGCGGTTAAAACAAAGAATCCACCAATCGTAACATAACGTCAAAGAGAAAAATCAATTAAACGAGCATATAAATTCTTGAAGAAGAGGTTTCTGCGAGCGTGATAATCAATTTGTTCTTTAGTTTTAGTTTTGAACCCTTGATAGTCATCACGATAAGTTTTTTTCATTAAAGCGTAGTTATCTTCTGCTACTTCTAACTGGTTAAGTAAATCTTGAGATTCGTCTTGATCAACTTTTTTTTGACTTAGCTTCACTTGTTTTTTTAAATCACACAATGCTTTTTTTGCTTGTTTTAAAGTTTGTTTTTGATCATAACGGTACTGACGTAATTTAATTGCATCATCGACTTCCTGATCAAAATGGTGATAAATTTTATCCTTAGCTTCTGCATTAAGAATATTCTTTCCCTTCCCTAACACGAGCATCATCGTAATTAATGAACAAGTAATCAAGAAAGCAATTCCACTTAATAACTCAATAGAAACCGGAATGCGGAACAAGATTACCAGAGCGAAAACACTTCCAATTGTTAAAACCAAGCCCAAAGCCATTGCCACATAATAAGTTCACTTAAAGCGAATAATCATATAAACCAATAAGGCTAAAAGCATAATTCCTAAAACAATTCCTAAATCACGCAACTGTTCTTTGCCACTATATGGTTCAAGAGTATAAGAAGCAATTTGCTCATCACTAGTACCATCATTATTATTACTTCATTCCCCATAAGCGATAAAACGCAGCAACTTTTTGAATTGAGAACGAGAACGTTCATTAGTGGCATTACTATTAACCTCTACAGCAACCGTAGTGGTAGAAGTTTCAACAATCACATAGTTTGGAATCATGACAATCGTATTTTTCTTTAAATCAATACCTCCTGCCTGACTGGTGATTTCAATGTAAAGTTCATGATCAATCACATAGCGTAAAAAGTCCTGCACCATTTCAGCTTGGTGAGTATTTAAAGTATCATCATCAGCATTAGGATGATTATTTCGTCATTGGTCATCTTCAATCTTGAATTGGTCAACAAGTTTACTAATATCTTGGCTGTCTCAGTTCTCAGAGCTAATCACCCGGTCATAAGCTTCAGTGATTCCGTTTCCATAAACAATGAAGTTTTGTCCCTTACCATAACTTGAAGAATAGTTTGGCCCGATACTTCCACCAATTACTGCACTAAGTACGCCAATCAGAAGGATTGCAACCCCTAAAACCAGACCAATATGACTAACTCATCGGGTTTTTTTATAAACTTTTGCAACTTGGCTATCAACCTTCTCAAGAGTTTGACTATCAGTTTCAATTTCTGCTTGAGTTAATTCAATCACATGATCAAGATCATCAATCTGGTGGTCAAACTTTGTGGAAACAAAACTTTGTCAGTGCTTGTTTTTGAAAAGTTGCTTAATTCTATTTTTTCATCCATATAAACGCATTAAACGTTTTTTAAGTTTTTTTAATAACTTTTCTTCGTGTCGAACAGTTTTTTGAACAACTTCAGCATTCTTGGCATCAACACTTGCGTGCAATTCTACCAACCGATCGGTAGCTTTTTTAATTGCAATTAACTCTTTGCTAGTATACCTACTCTTCTTATCCATCTTTTCTAAATATTGTTCGTAGTAAGTAATTAAATATTGTTCCTTAGCAGTTTTAAAAATCCTGATGTTGGTATTAATTGGTAGTAGTCAAAGGTTGTCTAAAATCAGTTTATTTTTCATTAATAACCAGTAAATAATTCGTGCCAAGCCAAGTGCTAATAAAATTGCTAAAAAGACACCAATCGTTATTAAAGTGGCAAAGTTCTTCACTTCCCCATTACCAACCCAAAACAGAACAACACTGGGAATGATTGTGACAATTAAAGCATCGATTGCAATTGATCAAGTTTCTTTGTTACTGATTTTAAACGAAGTTAAAGCACCGTGTTTTTTCTCATAGAAATTCTCACCAAATGAATCAAAAAGGATGAGATTAATATCAATAACAAAACCAATAATTAAGAACAAAGCACAAATAAACTGGGGACCCATGACAATATGGAACCCAAGTCCACCAATCAAAAGTAAGAGTGATGCAGTTGTTGCTGCAATGATAATTGTAAATAAACCCATCAAACGGTAAACAAACAACAAGAAAATCATTAAAGCCAAAGCAATCAAACTTAGAATAATTACTGAAACGATTCATGCTAGAGTACTAATCACAGCGTTCTCGCTAATAATTGATTCCACTCCATAATTAATGCCTGCAGTATTTTGCTTAATTGAAGCAACCGCTCTTTTAGCAACAGTTAAAGTGGTAGTAGGAATATAAAATCCAGCATCAATCTTATTTGTACTCGATCCATTTCCATTTGAACCTGGGGTAAAAAACGCCATTCCTGACGACACTAAATTACCTGTAGTGTAACTATCAGATCCAGCAATCACCCCACCAAGAGTTTGATCATAGTTATGATAAACAAAGTTATTTTTAATCAACGCATAAAGACTAGTTAACTTCTCGTTTAAAACAGGTTGAGAAGTTTCATCCTTATCAGTGAACAAAACCTTATTCATAAAGAAGTTAATCGTATCATTAAATGCATCTTGTTTATGAATTGTTGGGGCAGTACCACTGTTAGTATTAGTTCCTAAACGTAAAGTTTCAATCTCATTACTTAATCCTGTGGTTAAATCACTAGCATAAATAAAATTGCTTGTTGCAGAAGCACTATCCTCAAAAGGGGTAAAAATCGTTAAAATATTCTTTAAATCATCATAACTCTTAGTCCCACTAATTGTTGAACCATTAATAACTGGTCGGGCATTGGAAAGATCATAAGTTGTATCAATCAAAGAAATTGAACGGGTTAAAAACAGCTCTGTCCCTGGATTTCGATACGTAATCGTTCCCCCAAACAAATTTCTTAAAATTGCTTTTAGATTGTCATCATTACTAGTGTTGTATAAATCTTGAGCAGGACGAATAATTAAATTGTAGTATGCTCGTAAGAATTTATCATTAGTTTCATCAAGAGTGTAAAAATAACGTAACTCGTTAATTAAAGCTTCCAAGTCAGTGACAAAAAATAACTGAGGAACAGTCGTTCCTTGACTGGCAGTTAAAGCACTTTGAATGATTTTTTGAAAAACATAATCACTGCTATCAGCTACCTTTTGTAACGACATGTCAATATAAGGTGAACGACCAGTACCATTTGATAAACTTGTTGATTTAATCTTTTGGTTAAAAATCATGTTTGTTCTCAAACGTTGAACACTACTATCCTGCCCTGCTGCTTCTAAAGCTTTGCTGTTAGTGTAAAAGTCAGCATAGTTACTCATACTCGTATTATCAGTAATTGAAGGGTCGCGACTAAGCACAAACATTCCTCCACCAGATTCAATTTGTTGTCGTAAGTTGAAAGTATTATTGTTAAAAGCAGTACGAGAAACAATTAATTCAAGGTGGTTTTTCCCTTTCTTATTGACAGTTAAAGGGATATCGTTAAACGGTGAAAGTTTATCTTGTAAAGAGCTAGAAGCATCATTAAGATTAACTGTCTTGTTATCATCACGACTAACTTTAACACTAACCCGATATGTTCCTTTATATTCAGGACCATAAACTAGGTTAGTATCAACTTTAATACTAGACAAAATAATTCCCAATACTAACCCAAGCGTTAATAGGAGCAAACTTAAAAGACGAACTAATTTTTTATAATTAAACTTGTTTTTCATTCTCGCTCTCTTTCTAACTTCTCCCTGGAAAGATAAAAAGTTCTGGTTCTAAAACCATAACTCCTTTATTATATAATAATCATTATTTCATTGGTATATCTTACTTTGATAATGCCTAAAATCAAAACAAGAAAAAAGCACAAGTTTTACTGGTTTTCTTGTTTTTTTTCTGAGTTTTTCTGGTTTTCTTTTTGTTTTAACGCTAAGAGTTCTTTTTTAGTTTTTTGATAAGCAAGTTTATCAATTTTTTTCATACTTTTTTTATTATTAAGAATCTCGTTAGTAAAGTAATTCTGGACATGGTCATTACTAAATTCATAGTCAAATTTACCTTCAATTTTTTTAGTTGTTACCACTTTTACCATCATATTGGGGTCGGTTTTTAATAACAAATTATAAATTGCTTTTCAATTAATTACTGTCATTGCTAAAGTAATGATTTTTCGGTCAGGATCTGGTTGACCATTAACTAGTATTTGCTCTGGTTTACTAACATTAATTTCGTTACGATAACCCTGGTTTTGTAAAGTTTGAATCAGCTCATCTGATCTTGTTGTACTAATCACATAAGTACGAACTTTATATTTAGGATAGTTAAAGTTAATCACATTAGAACACACAATAATATAAACAATCGATGAAAAAAGTGATGAACCAAAAATATAATAGAAACGAATCTTAGCAACCAAATGACTAGGATAACTGGTAAAAAGTTTTTCTTGGGCTAATTGATTAATAAAATAATGGTAGGTTTTGTCAAATTTATCCCGGTGATTTAAAATCGCATCACTAAGACTATCAGAAAGATTCAAAGCACTTTGTTGGGTTTTTAAAATATTTTCTAGCTGATTAGATCAACTTAAATTTGTTTTATTTGCTTCATACCAATCTAAAAAAAATTGAAAGTCTTTATTTGAAGCATCGTTAATCACCGAAACCTTTGCTTGTGAAGGTAAATCTTGAATGTTTAAAAAAATCGTATTTAAAACAATTACTAGTGCTAAAACCGCAAAGTTAACATAACGATTCAAAGAACCAATATTTTTATTCTTTTTGATTGAAAAAAAGAAAGTAACAAAATCAGTACCCCCAGTTGAAGCATTCGAGCGATAAACCAACGAATAGGCAAATCCAATAATCACTCCACCAATAATTGCAAAGATAAATAATCAGATAATGGTATTTCACCCGTTAGCAAACTTAGCCACTAAAGGATAATCAATAATCATGTGTCATTCACGAGGATTAATCACAGGAAGGTGACTAATAATTTGGTCAAAACCAATTTGTAAAACCATATAAGCGATTGTCATAATCGAAAACCGTAAACCAAGCTTTCAAAAACCAAAGACCATAAAAGGCACATTTAAAACTAAATACCAAACATAATAAAAAGTACTTTGCTTAGCAATTGCTCCACTACTATTTCCCGGAGTAATAATTACTGCTAAAAAACGCGCAATCGATCCTAATCCTCCTGGATAAATTCCTTGTGATCCTGAAGCAGAAATAAAGTAGTCAAAACCAATCACTGTTAGAAGTGAAGAAAAACAAATAAAAAGTAAATCTCTACGAAAATCATGACGAAAATAATCTTTTAAAGCAAGGTTCTTTCAGCCCTTGCGCACAAAGTACTTTTGATTATCTAAAAATAAAGAACTGCTATAAATTTCTTCAGTTGTAACCTGTTCTTTACTATGTCTTCACTTAGTTTTATTATTTTTGATTTCAGCCATTGGTTTTTATTATATAGCGTGTTATCTTAATTTTAATCGTTACCAAAAACTTCTTTTTTTCGTTTTTGATATTTTGCTTTTTTAATTTTATCGATATTTTCTTTTATGTGTTGACGACGGCGTTGCTTTTTAATTGTCTCTAAAGCTTGTTTGCGTTTCTTTTTATAGCCTGGTTTAACCTTTTTATCGTGATATTTATGTAAAATAATTTGTTCTTCACTAGAAAGATTATGCTTTTTAGGATTCATTTTTTTAGAAGTTTTTTCATTAACCAAATCTTGATGAAGAAACTTTTTAACTTCAAAGTTAATCCCGTGGTTAGTCAAGTAATTAATTTTATCTTGTTCTTTTAAATTTAAAAGAAGATAACTTTCTCCAGTTAAACCATTACGTCCACTTCGCCCTGCTCGGTGCACATAATAACTTAAATCTTTTGGTAGACCAAGCGAAACAACATGACTAACTCCAGGAATGTCAATCCCTCGAGCAGCAATGTCGGTTGCCACAACATATTTAAACTCATTATTCTTAATTCGTTTCAACATTGCTGCTCGCATTCGAGGAGGTAAATCCCCATGCAAGACCCCAACTTGATCAATACTGATTTCTTTTAATCAACCAACAACCCGATCAACTTCGTTTTTATTATTAACAAAAATAATCATTAAATAAGGATTGAGTCTCTTTAATAACAAAGTTAAAACTTCCTGGTTGTCCTTGTTTTTTGTATCAATTAGAATATTTTTTACTTGCTTAGTAATTTTCTTTTCCTGAATTAAGTCAACAATTTGCACTGCAGGAATATATTTTTTAACAAAAGGTGAAAGTTGAGGATTGATAGTTGCACTAAACAAAGCTTTCACAGAATCTTGTTTTATCTTGCTCATCAAAAAATCAAGATCGTCAAAAAATCCTAAATCAAAAATCATGTCAAACTCATCAACAACCACCCAGGTTGAAGTAGTTAGTTTTAATAAGTTTTGTTCGTATAATTCCTTTAACTTTTGGGGTGTACCAATCGCAAGTAAAGGTTGATGATGAGTTAAACTTTCAGCAATTTTTAGGTTATCTTCTCCCCCGATATATAAACCAGTTTTTAACAATGGTTGAAAGTTTTTAAAAAAGTTGACTTCATCATAAATTTGTTTAGCCAGCTCACGAGTTGGAGCAATAATCAAACCTTGAACAACACCTTGTTTTTCATAGTTCAAGTTATTTAAAATTGGCAAAAGAAATGCATAGGTTTTTCCTGTTCCTGTATGCGCAATCCCAACTACATTTTGGTGTTTTTTCAAAATCGGAACGACCATTTCTTGAACCTGGGTAGGAGTGGTGAAACCTTTGACTTCTAACCCATCGTTAATAAACTTTTTAAAACCGAAATCACTAAAATTCATCCTTACTTTCTCCCTTCGACATTTATCAATTGGTTTTTGATGTCAAACCCTTCCACAATCAGTTCCCTCTCAAACGCGTTCGTTAGTAACGACACAAGGTCACCAACAAAGTATTCTTCCATATAATGACCCAATAAAATTACCCCATTATTAAAATCATCAGCACTAACCAACTCGTTTCACTTTGCTTCGCCAGTAACTAATAAAGTATTGGTTAATTTTAATGAAGTTAATGCGCTGCCTCCAGCCCCTGGGATTAAATAAAATTCTTCAACAAAACCTTGACCATCTGCAATCAAATTCATTTGCATGCTACTGTTTGGAAAAATAGCTTGTAGCGCCTTGATAAAATCAGGGAGTTTAACTGCTTGTTTCAAGCGCAAGTAATAACCCTCATTATCCTGACCAAACCGTCTATTTTTTAAAATTGGGAGTTTTTCACCAACAATTTTCAACAAGTTTTGGTTCGGTGAAGCATCATAGTTAGTATGAATACTAAAAACTAGGATATTGTTGGTTTTTAACTTCGCAAAGATAGATTTCTTTTGTTTGTTTTCAACCACTAGACTAGAAAACACTAGTGGGTGTCGGGTAATAATCAGTTCAAAATGATGTTCAACTGCATAATCAACGACCTTTTGGTTTAAATCTAAACAAACCAACACCTTATTAATTGGTTCTAATAAATTAGGTAGCTGTTTTTGATAAATTTGCACACCAGAATTATCTCAATTAGCAGCAAGTTTTGGTGAGAATTTTTTATCCAAATACTTAATTATTTTCTGTGCTTCCATGATTTTCTCCTTTTTCAACCATATTAATAAAAAGTTCATAAAATTGTTTTTGTTTTTGATGATGAACTAGGGGTAAAAGTTTTTTGTATTTTGCTGTGGTGAGCGCTAAAAATTCCTGATAATCTCGATCATTCAATAAGTGCTTATCTACTCCCAAATAAAGATCACGTTTACTAACAACTTTTCGACCACTAATTCGAGAAACTCATAAAAACCAATACTTTTGGTCTTGATCAACTAAGAAAAACTCTTGGTTAATCAGCAGATTTTTTAATTGTAATTGTTCTCTGATTGGTCAAGGATCAGTATTTGCACAAATTAAATAATTATTAATCCCTAGATAATCTTGAGCAATAATTTTGCTAATACTTTGTGCTCCTAAGCCAGCAATCACAACATAATCCAACCTAATGTTATGTTCTTTAAAGTAAGTTAAACCATCAGTTTGGATTAAATCAATATCAGCACTTAATCCGGCTTTTTCAACGTTTTTTCTCGCTTGGTTTAAAGGGTTGAAGTTTAAATCTGCTCCATAAGCATGACTCACTTGCTTACTTTTAATCGCTTCAATAGGAACATATCCATGATCAGTACCAATATCAGCAAGAATAGTTGCTGGTTCTACAAATTCTAATAAAAAGTCTAACCGAGTTTGGTTGATCAAGCGCATGATTAACCTTTAAAAAATTCGCGCAAAACTTTAGTCTTGGGATTATTCGCATTGGGTTTAAATTTGCGAATAGTTTTGGCCTCGATTTGCCGAATTCTTTCTCTAGTAACCTTCAATTCCTTGCCCACTTCTTCAAGTGTTTTAGGCGAATCATATTTGTTAAGTTGTTCTTGTAAAATCGGATTTTCAATATCACGAATTTTTTCAATTGGCGTGTCAAAGTGTAAATCCAATTCTCTTACAACTGTTCTTAACGTTTCTAATTCCTCATCTTCACATTCAACAGCCAGACGAATAATTGTTCTAAGTTTAGTTGGAATAATTCCAAAACGCATACGAATAACCTTTTCTTCTCTTGGAGCTAGAACTTCTACAAAAAGATCATCAATGACTTCTCTTAATGATTGTTTTTCAGCATAGTCATCAGGAGAAACCATATCTTTATCTTCAACAAAATCTCCAAAATGAGTATCATCTTCATCACCAAATGGCTTTTCTAATGAAACTGGTTCAATTGATAACTTCTTAATATCAGTTACTTTATCAGCAGTCATTCCCCCACCAACTTTATCAGCAATTTCTTGAGCAGTTACTTCTCGACCCAATTCTTGAGTCAACGAACGTTCAATCCGAGTTAATTTGTTGATAGTTTCTACCATATGGACAGGAATTCGAATTGTTCTGGCTTGATCAGCAATCGCACGAGTAATTGCTTGACGAATTCATCAAGTTGCATAAGTAGAAAACTTAAACCCCTTCGTGTAATCAAATTTATCAACCGCCTTCATCAACCCCACGTTTCCTTCTTCAATTAAATCGGCAAAATCAAGACCACGATTTAAGTGTTTTCTTGCTACAGAAATCACTAATCTTAAGTTAGAGGTGATTAACTTTTCTCTTCCTTCTCTGATTTCTTCAGGATCTTTTGATTCCAACATTTTTGCATATTCAATTTCTTCTTTTTTGCTTAAAATGCTCGAATTTCCAATTTTATTAAAGTAGGCTTTAATGATATCTTGGATTTTAGTTTCATTAGAAATTCCACCAATTCGCAACCCGATAGTTTGCTTTCTGGTTTTCTTAGGTTTTTTCTCTTGACCATCCTCGTCATCATCTTCATCGACTTCCTCATCATCTAATGAATCTAAGTCTAATTCTTCATCAAGATCATCACCTTGCTCATCCTCATCAGCATAGTTTATATCAGTAAAAACAACATCTCGACTATTTAGGGTCTCTAAAACTTCATTTACTTCATCATCAGTGATTCCAATCAAAGCTTGATTTAAGGCATCTAATAAATCTTGTTGTTCTAATTCATTATTAGTTTCTTTAATATGTTCATCAACATAATTCATAAATTGAGGAATTGTTTTGATGTTTTTTAATCTTGCTTTATTATTTAATTTTTTTTGTCTTCCAGCCATTGTTAGTCGCTTCTTTCCACTTTTATTTCTTTGCATTTTTCAACGCAATTAATTCACTTTTTTGCTTAAGTAAAATCAAAAGTTCTTTTTGTTTTTTTGATTTTTCTCCACTCAAAACACGTACTTTATCAGGATCAAAATTGTTTTGATCAACTTGTAATTCCAAGGCTTTTAATTCATCATTACCATCGCTAATTTCTTGACTTAATTGGTCAAACTTTGCTTGTCAAATAATGTCTTCTAATCCTTTGCTTGATAAGTGCATTTTAAAATTTTCTTTTGCTAAGGGTTGATTTAAAATCATTTTTAATTGGGCAACACTAGTTTGTAAAAGTTTGGATTTTTCAGCACTCAATAAACTAAAAAAACGTTCTAAATCATTACCTTGATACTTATCCTCTAAATAGTAATTGATCAAGGTGTTACATACTTGTTGAAAATAATAACTATGTTGATCAGCACCAGCCAGATAAACAAGATTATCTTTAATTTCTGTGAGATAGTCTTTTGATTGTAAAAGAGCAATCAAAACTTTTAACTTCATATCTTCTTTACGAGTTTTTGGCTTTAGTGAAAATTGATTGTTATCATTTAAAATTTGAGGTGATGACCAATTGGTAACCTTTTTTTGCAAATTTTGACTTTGTTTTTGCTTAAAACTATTTATTAAAATTTCCTTACTAATATTTAGTTTATTACTTAATTGGTCAAAAACACCATCCACTACCAGCAGATTTTTTTCATATTTTAATAGAGCAAAGATTTGTTCAATAATTGTTGTTTTTTTATCAACATTAATCACTTCATTTAAGGTAAATTTTTCTAGAAAAAATTCATACACATTAATAGAATGATCAACCATTTTTTTTAAAGCTTCAACTTGATTTGTTTGCACTAATTCATCTGGATCCATTGCAGTTAAATTATCAACAATTGAAAACTCTAAGTCATTATTAATCAATAATTTAGCAATTTTGTACATCGCATTAATTCCAGGGCCATCCCCATCTAAAAACAACTTAATTGGTTTTTTCAACTGTTTAAGAATGTTAATCTGAAAAGCACTTAAATTAGTCCCCATTAATGCCAAACAATTTGGATAACCAACCTTAGTTAGACTAATGACATCCATAAACCCTTCTAAAACAATAATATTAGCAAAACGTTCTTTATTTTTTAAGACATAATCAATGTTAAACATTACCTCTGACTTCTTAAAAATTAATGTTTCCCGGGTATTTAAATATTTTGGTTTTTCTTGATCAAGAACTCGGGCACTAAATCCAATAACATAACCATCTTTATTTTTAACTGGAAAAGTTATTCGGTTTTGGAAATAGTCATAAGTTTTTTGACTAGCTTGATTAGTGGTCG
Source organism: Mesoplasma sp. JKS002658 (assembly GCF_023566355.1). Classification (NCBI taxonomy): domain Bacteria; kingdom Bacillati; phylum Mycoplasmatota; class Mollicutes; order Entomoplasmatales; family Entomoplasmataceae; genus Mesoplasma; species Mesoplasma whartonense. The sequence goes on from NZ_JAKNSW010000001.1 coordinate 384,017, forward strand.
CTAGTCCAGCTTTCACAATTTCACCCTCAGCATAACCTAAACCAAGTAGATGTTGCATCAAATTATTTTCATAAGCAAAACCAATCTGTCATTGACCAACCTGATCACGATCAATTTGACGTTGGTCAAGATAATTTCTTGCCATAATCCCTACCTTGTTATACAAAACAGCTTGATAGTAATTCGTAGCATCTTCGTTAATTTTAAACAGTAATTTTTGTTCGCTACTATAAGGGTCTTTAGGAATGTAGTCGTCAACATTACCTAAATCAATTCCATATTCTTTAGCAAGTTTAATTACTGCTAAAGGAAAAACAAGGTTATTAATTTTTTCAACAAACTGAATAATATTACCCCCAACCCCACAAGAAAAACACTTAAAAATCTTCTTATCAGGCGAAACAATCATTGATGGAGTTTGATCAGCATGAAACAAACATAAACCAACATAATTTCGACCTTGTTTGTGCAAATTAGTGTACTTAGAAACTTCTTCCACAATATTTGTTTTTGTTAAAACTTCTTGAATTTTATTTTCAGAAATTCTTGCCATTTATTCACAACCTATCGTTTTAAATAATCAACCAAGTCGTTAATTTTGACCCTGGTTTGTTCCATTGTATCGCGATCTCTAAGTGTGACTTTTTGATCAGTTTCTGAGTCGTAATCATAAGTAATCACAAAAGGAGTTCCAATTGCATCTTGACGACGATAACGCTTACCAACATTACCAGTTTCATCATAAGTAGCATTAATACCTGATGCTAATAAATCAGCATAAATCTTTTGGGATGGTTGCGCTAAGTTTTTTTGCAAAGGCATCACTGAAACCAAGTAGGGAGCAAGTGCACGAGGAAGTTTTAAAACTTCCCGACTAGTTCCATCCTTTAACTCTTCAATCACATAAAACTGGCAAAAAATCGCAAGTAGCAAACGTTCTAAACCTACACTTGGTTCAATTACATAGGGAATAATTTTTTGATTAGTTGTTGGGTCAAGATAAGTCAAATCAGCAGCAGAATTTTGAATATGTTGGGTCAAATCAAAATTACCTCGATTAGCAATTCCTCACAACTCACCTCATCCAAAAGGAAAATCAAACTCGACATCAACAGTTTGAGTTGAATAATGAGCTAACTCTGTTTGGTCATGAGCACGGAACCGAAAATTAGATTCATCAAGTTGTAACACTTCAACAAGGAATTTTTTTACCATTGTCATTCAATACGCAAATCAGTCTGTTTGATCATCAGGAGCAAAAAAGAACTCTAATTCCATTTGTTCAAATTCACGAGTACGGAAGATAAAGTTCCCTGGAGTAATTTCATTTCGGAACGATTTTCCCATTTGTCCAATTCCAAACGGAAGTTTTTTTCGCAATGAACGTTGGACGTTTTTAAAGTTGATAAAAATCCCTTGAGCAGTTTCTGGACGAAGATAAACAACACTATTTTCATCTTCTAAAACCCCTTGTTGCGTTTTAAACATTAAACCAAAATTTCTAATCGGAGTAAAATCAGTCTTTCCGCATTTAGGACATTTAATTTCCTTAGTTTTTAAAAAGTCTTCTAATTCCTGATAACTCATCTTAGCAGCATTAACTTCAGGAAACTTTTCTTCAATCAATTTATCTGCACGTCAGCGACTTTGACAATTTTTGCAATCAACCAGAGGATCGTTAAAACCATCAATATGTCCAGAGGCTTTTCAAACTTTATTATTCAAAAGAATTGAGCTGTCTAAACCAACATTATAAGGATTAGATTTTATAAAGAAATCTCACCACAGGTTTTTAAGGTTCAACTTGATTTGTGCTCCCAAAGGACCATAATCCCAACTGTTTGCAAGGCCTCCATAAATCTCTGAACCTTGAAAAACAAAACCATTAGTTTTTAAAAAACTAATTAGTTCCTCCATTTTTTTAACCATACATCCCCCGTAATCTATTAATTAACTGTTTAATCCTTTTGAAAATAACTACTGTGATATTATGCTCCATAACCGTTTTTGTCAACCCACAATAAGTGTTTTACCAAACCTGAAGAAATGGTTGCATTTTAATTTGATAAAACGCAGCACTACTTACTCCCAAAATGTTTTCATAATATTCCAAGTTCACGTTGATAAATAAAATTGCGGTTTTAATATCTAATTGAATATCATCAAATTCCTCAATTGGTAAAGTAGCAATTTGGTTTAAAAGCACAATGAATTCTGGAGCCTGAAGGACTTTGTCTTGATTTACCATGAGAGCAAAATCTTGATCACAAACAACCCCATAATCAAACAAACTCAAAAACCGAGGATGGCTGAGTTTTTTTTGACAATAAGCACAATGAATTAAATCTCATAACGAATTGTTGTATTTTAAACTGCGATACAAATAGATAGCAAAGTTTTTTAATAAAAAGTTGTGCTGGTCTAATTTTGTGAAAATAAATTTTAATAATTGATAATATTCATAACTTTTTTCACCATCCCGAAAAAAACTTAAGCTTACTGTAGTAATTGCTGATGCTAACAAGTAATTAAAATAGGCATCAGCAATCCTAGCATGAGTTTCAATTAAATGCGCTTTTTTCAACTTTGACAAACGGTTAGTTGGTGATTTAAAAATCTCAAAATTTGCAGCAGTGAAAAGCTGAAGAGCAGTTTTATTTTTACTAGTTATTCTTCTAACGCCTGGAGCATAAAAACTAATTAACCCGTATTCTTTACAAAAAACAGTAATGATTTCATCATAATCTTCATAATCAAGTTTTTTTAACACAAAGCCTTCAATCGTTTTCAAATTACTCACCAACTAATACTTGTTTTTGTCATAACCCATCTTTTTAATCAATGAGGCAGATTTTTTTCAATCTCGTTCAACTTTTACCCGCAGTTGCAGTTCGACCTCTTTTTGATAAATTGTGACTAATTCTTTTTTTACCTTGTACTTAATATCTTGAATCTTCTTACCATTTTTTCCGATTAAAATCCCTTTTTGCGAATCGCGTTCTACAAAAATGGTAGCCCTAATTTGCATCAACTCCCCATCATCTTCAAGTTCATCAACCAAAACTGCAACACTATGAGGCACTTCTTGTCCGGTTTTTAACAATACTTGCTCGCGAATTAATTCTTTAATATAAAACCGGTTAGGTTGATCAGTGATTTGATCAGGAGCAAAAAAGGCAAAATCATTTGGCAAGTCACGCAAAATCAGTTCTAATAAGGTATCAATGTTCTTGCGAGTAGTGCTGGAAATTAAAATTGTTTCATCAGGATTAAAGAGTTTTTTTCATTCAGTTACTTTTTGAATCAAGGCTTCTTTTGGAAGTAAATCTGCTTTGGTTAAAACTAAAAACTGGGGAATGTTTGTTTGTTTTTTTAATTGCTCTAAAATATAAAGATCATTTTTCCCAATTTTTTCATCCACGGGTGCTAAAAAAAGGATTATATCAGTATCTTTAAGACTCTGAAAAGCACTGCTATTCATTAACTTATCAATACCATCTTTCGCTGTATGAAACCCTGGAGTATCAACAAAAACAATTTGATACTCACCAGGAACATTCAAAATGCCACGGATATTATTTCTAGTAGTTTGAGGTTTATTGGTCACAATCGAAACTTTATGACCAATTAGTTCGTTAATTAAACTTGACTTGCCAACATTTGGTCGACCAATCACACTTACAAAACCAGATTTAAACTTCTTCTCACTCATCTTTAACTCCTATGCTAAATAACTTTCCTCATCGTAAATAACTTCATAATTAATCCCTGCAGCTTTTAAAATTTCGGCTTGAAGCAAAAACATTTGCTCCTCTTGAGCAGAACTTTTTTCATGATCATAACCCAATAAATGCAAAAATCCGTGAACGAATAAAAAAGCCATTTCTTCTCTAAGTTTATGATGGTACTTTATTGCTTTTTGTTGAGCAACTTCATAACAAACAAACAAATCGCCTAGTTCATGTTCATCAACAACCATTTCTACATCAGCACTCATTGTTAAAGGAAAAGAAATTACATCAGGTACATACTCTTCTTTTCGATACTTTTGGTTAATCAACAAAGCCTCTGACTTAACAACTCAAATTACTGCTAAAGTCAAATTATCTTTTAAACCTAAAATTTTAATTCCCGTTACTAAGAGTTCTTGATACAGTTTTTCTCACTCCATCATTGCAATACTAGTTTTATTTAAAAAAGAAATTTCACTCATTTACTCACACTTTTCTGGTCTTAATTATATATGAAAAACTACCTTAAAAAAATAAGCCAAATAAGTCATTTTTCCGTATTGATAATAAAAAATTGGTTTTGGTTTTTCGATTAAAAAAGTCTCGTTTTGAATTTCATAAACATTATTTTCCAAATAAACTAAGTGGTGATAAACCTTAATGTTTTGATGATTATTACAATAAACTTCACTTAAAACATGAGAACATTTCACATAACCAATTTGGTTAATAATTTCTGATTCCAAGACCTGATAAAGATTAATCCGCAATGTGGTCAAAACCACTAAAACTATTCCAACAATTAATCCTAAAAAGATTAAACACCACCACTTCTTCATGCTAATCCTCCACAAAAATCAAGATTTTATCCTTTAAATTTTCAATCAATTGTTGTTTAATTTCTGAATACTCATCTAAAGTAATTTTTTCTATTAAAATAATTTTTTGCTCACAAAAACAAACACTCAAGATTGTTAATAGTTGTCTTTGTTGAGAGTTTAAATAATCAGTGTTTGTGGTTAAATCAATCGCATATTTTTCCAAATAGCCTTGCATTTTCATTGTTTGAAAAAGTCTTAAATTTGAACTAGAACCAAAATTAAATAAATTATTACTTGTCAACTCGTTAGCTAAGATTGCTTGATTAGTCTGATAAATTTGATTAGTTGTCAGTCAAACTTTTAGGGGTTGATAATCAATTAACAAATATTGTTTTTCAAGATCAGCAATAGTTAAATGATGGTCGTTAACCTGTTGATGATTAAAAGTGATTACTACTTCTTCACGATTAATTGAAAAAACAGGGTGAAAAATCATCGTTGAAGGTTGCGAAATTTTTACCAACCAAATTAAATCTAAAAAACGATCAATTTGTACGTTATAGACTAAAATAATGTTGATAAAAATTAAGAAACTTGTTAAATTCAAAACCTGAAAATTCAAAGTCAAAAACATTAAGACATAAAACCCTAAAATAACCAATTTTTCTAAAGTATTGAAAAGTAACAACCAACTAGAAGATTGAATTAACTTTTTGTTTTCAACTCTCTTTGTTGCATAATATTTTTTAAGATTAGTTTTATTGATGATTGTTCCATAATCACGAATGATTGTCTTGATTAAAACTTGAGAATGATGGTTAAAAAACTGTTCAGAAGTTGAAATACTATAAAAATGTTTTACTTTTATTCCTTTAACAATCATCATTAAAAAGATTAATAAACAAGAACTAAAGAAAAACATTTTTGAAAAAGTAATTAAAACATAGCTAATAAAAATCGCAAAACCAACCAAAGCAAACATCGTTGCAAAGAGTTGATTAAGTGCTTTTCTAAAATTTAAATTTCGTTGAATTTGATTAAAGATAAAGTCATGATGATTTGTTTGCAGCCAAACTTGAAGACTTTGAGCATACATAGAAAGATAATCAACATATTCTTGTGCATCCTTTTTTATTAAACTTTTTTTCAATCACAAACTTAATCCAGATAACGCCATCCATCCCAAAATCAAGCATCCAATGACAAACGCAACCTTTACTACTTGTTTTCAAGTAAAGAAAAAATAGTTTGTAATCATTATTTTGATAAACATGCTACTAAAAAGCAAACTTAAAGTAGCTAAAAAGTCAAAAAGATTTAACAATAAATAGTTCAATCAATTCCGACTTAAAAGCTGCAAAGCAATTCTTCAACCAAACTTAAAATGATTAGTAACAATCGGAGTACTCTTTTGGTTTTGAAAAACTAAAACATTTCCATTCATCATCTGTTTTAAAGTTTTAAGACTAATTACCTGAACTTTGGTACAATCTGGATCAAAGACTAAAAACTTTTGCAAACTTTGTTTTTCTAAAACTACATAGTGATTTTCACCACCAGGCTTTCTTATATCCACTAGTACTGGAAAGAACAATTCATTTAAATCATCAAAACTTTCCAGATAATAACCTTCCACTAAAAGTTGATAACTATTTAAAAGTTTTTCAAGTTCATAAAAACTTAACTCATTACGAGCATAATGATGCTTAACTTTAAATTCTCCTAAATCCATCGTTGTTTTAGAAAAGTGATGCAAAATCATTAAAGCACAAGCCATACCACAATCATTGATATCAAGTTGTTGAACTAATTTCACCAGGATATTTTTCCTCCCTATTAAAGAATAAGAGAAGAATCTCTGTTTTTTTCAACTAACGGTAATTCATCACTAATTGTTGAGCTAGTGCTTCTTTTTTCTCTGGACCTTGAAAATATTCAACTACTTTCAAAGCAAACTGAATTGCTCCCCCAGCACTTGAACCAGTGATAATGTTTTTATCAACAATCGCAGCTTGGTTAAGATCACTGATAGCATCAGTTAAAAACTGGTCTGAACCAGGAAAATGGGTAATCTTTTTCTTAGTGAGAATCCCAGCTTTTCCCAAAACTTGGGGAGCAGCACAAATCGCTCCAACCAGTTTTTGTTCTTGATTAAAGACTTGAACTAGTTCAACTAAAACATCAGATGTTAGCAAAGGTTTTTCACCACTTTCAACACCTTTTCCTCCTGGAATTAAAATCCCGTCATACTGATTAGAATCAAATTCAGCAAAATTTAAATCTGGTAAAATCTTAATTTGGTGAGCACCAATAAGAGTGGCTTGATTGTACAAACTCACAATATCAACCTTAATGCCTGCTCTTCGCAAAACATCAACACTTGCAACCATCTCAATTTCTTCAAAGTTGTTACCAACCATCATCGCTAAATAAGTTTTCATTGTATCTTCTCCTTGTTATCCTGATTATATGCTTTTTAACACAGAAAAAAATAAGTCCAAATTAAACTTATCAAGTAAAAAATAATGAGTAAAAAGTGGTGCTTAATAAATTAATCGTTTCAAATTATCAAACTAACTTTGCTACTAAATCAACAAAAAACTTGTTTTTTAAGAATTTCTTATTTAAAAATTTAATTTTGTTCGAATATTTATGTTTTTCAATTTTAGCAAGAATTTCTTTCACATCATCATTTAAAACAATAGCATCTTTAGCAACTTTAAGCGCTAAAGAAACAATCATATACTCATGAACAGTTAAAAAACTCATTTTTAAGGCACGATCTAGATTTATTGAAAATTGTCGGGTTTTTTTACTGCCAAAAAGACAGTTCTTAACACTTTCAAAAAGTTCAACAAATAATTGTCGCTCATTCATATTGCCATACGATAAACCCATTAATAGTTCATTAATTTTTATCAACTCTTCTATTTCTTCTTGAGTTGGTTCTAACTCATTATTAAAAATCGAGTTATCATAAATTTCTAACTTTTTATTTTTTAGAATTCTTAAAAGGTTAACCGAATTACTTGTTCGCGCTTTTTTAAATTCTTTAAAGTAAAAATCAATTTCTTTATTGATAGTAGATTGACCCAAAGAAAAAGTAATTGAATCAAAATCCATTGGTAAATTAATTAAATCTTTAATTTCAATTTTATATTTTTCACAAATTTCAAAAAAGATATTAATATTCTTTTTAAACCTATCTTCCATTCCTAAAACAAGGTAATTTTCTTCTTTTTGATATTCATAAACTTTAATTTCGTGATTAAGTAATTCCGATACTAAATTAGCATAAACTTCATCTGATAAGACTGATTGAAAATAAACTTGACTGCGATAAATTAGTTTAAAATACTCAATACTATCATTAAAAATCACGCGACCCTGATCTAATAAAATAATGTGGTCTGCTAAATCGATAGCTTCACTAATGTTGTGAACCACAAGAACAATGGTCGAATTTTTCTTATATTCTTTTAAGAAGTTGATAATTTTTTTTCTTCATCCCGAGTCAAGATTAGCTCCTGGTTCATCTAATAATAACAATTTGGGATATTTTAAAACTGAAATAATAAAATTAACCCTGTTTTTCATCCCTCAAGAAAAACTTGAGACTTTTTTATTTCGTTCTTTATATAAATCTGTGAACTTCATTAATTCTTCAATGCGAGTTTTTGCTTCTTTTGCCTTAATCCCAAAAACACTTGCCAATTGAAATAAATATTTTCCCAAAGCAATATCAGTTGATAAAAAATCCATTTGTGAATAAGAACCAATTTGATCATTGACCGAAGTTCGATCAATTGCTTTTCGATCAACTCCATCAATAAAAATTTTTCCCCGATAACGGATATAAGTTCCTAGAATTGAATTTAAAATAACACTCTTCCCTGATCCACTTGCTCCTAAGATTAAAGTACATTTATTTTTAGGAATCTCGAAATCAATTGGTCCAATTTTTTGTTTAATGCGAACTGAACCAAACCTTTTTTCATAACCTTTTAAAACAATCATCGCATTATCTTCATTTTGTTGCTTTTCTCTAACTTTATTCATAATCATTATTACTTCCTCACCCCTCTTTGCAGTTTTTTAATTAAACTATTGGAAATCCTTGCGAGAAAATACAAAGATACTAATTCCTAAATTAATCACTAAAAAAAACACTTCTAAACCAATGTAATAACCTTTATATGTCTCTTTTAACCTAATATTAGGAACTTGTGAATCTGTGCTATTAGCAAAAATCGGATTATAACGATCATAGATAAAGAAAAGGTTATTTTGGGTTTCAAAAGAAATTGTTGACAAATTACGAATATCAAACCAGAATTTATCTCATTCCTTACCAGCCATCGTAGTTAAAACTAAACTAGTATTCATAGGAGGGATTAAATTCAAAAATAAATTGTAATTTTTATAATTTTTTAAGTATTTTTGATAACTATCATCAGTAACAACAGCTCAAGTTGTCATCACAACATATTTTGATGTCTGATAAATAAAGTAATTTTCTAAAGTCCGTATAAACAGTTCTGAATAAGCTACTTGAGAAAAATCAGCAATCAGCTTTTTATATTGTAAATCGTTTTTAAAATACAAACTATCATTTCGGGAACCTGAATAATAGTTTGCTAAAAAATAAGCAGTGAAAAGATCTTTATTAATAGTTTGTTTATTGGTTTGGACATCACCAGTTTTTAAGATATACGCATTATTAGTGATTTGCTCATTAGCATACGTACCAAAAAGATCATATTTTAAATTTCAAAGACTGGTATAGACTTGAGTATCATCAATTTTTTTATAATCTTTTCAACTTTGATGATAAAGTTCAAAAAAATCAATTAAATCCTTTAAAATTGCTTTCTTTTCAGAATCTTTAGTATTGACATAAATTTCTTTAATTTCATCAAGGCTTTTAAAAGTATTTGAAAAACTTAAAGAAACATCCACCTGATCTCCAGCACTTAAGTTTTTTAAACCACTAACAAGGCGAATGTTGGCAATCTCTAACTGATAAAGGTTTTCATCAACTGGTGTTTGGTTAATTATCCCTAAATCATCTCAAAATTGTAGACGATCTTTAACAGCATTAGGATTATCATAAGTTTCTAAGGTGTAACCTTGATTGACATAAAAATCGTTTAAATATTTACTTAGATGGGGAAATTTAATCTGTTTTTGATTAACGTTGTTGTTAAATGATAAGGTTTGGTTAATCTCGGTTCCAGAATATTTAACCGAAGAAAAATCATTCTTAAAGGTTAGTCCAACTGAATCTAACTGCTGGTTAAAAATTTGTTGGGGAACACTACAAATAAACAGTGCCAAAATTAAAAAAGAAATAATAATTGAAACAATGTGATATTTAAAGACTAAGGTAATCATGAAAATAAATCCTGTTAAAAAGAAGGCTGAAGCAACCAGAACACCTAAAACAATTAAGAAATACCGTGAAACTTCTCAACTACTTAAATTTGTTAAAAATAAAAGCCCATTCCCAAGTAACAAAAGGACAATTAAAACAACCATAATTGAAGCAAAAATCGCAAGAAAAATTTTACTTCTTGATGTTCTTTGTTGAACAATAAGCGTTAAAGTTTGGTCTTTAATCTTGGTGTTTAAAAAATAAATAGCCAAACGAGAAATTAGAATAACTAAAAAGACTAATTGGAAAAGCACGAACCAGTTTGACAAAGAAATCTTGTTTGTACTACTGATTACCAACCCTAAAAAAACTGCTGTTAATAGCAAAAACAAAAACGATAAAACAATAAAAGCTTTATCAAAAATAATTAATTTAAAAAAATAGAAAAATAAGGCCGTAAACGAAATTCTTTTTTCCTTTGTTTTTGTTCTAGTAACTAAATCTTCTTTCATTTTGTCAATCAGTTTTAACATCTTATTCATCCTCACCCTCTGTTATTGATCTGTTAAATCCTTTTTTTGTTTTTAAAAATGTTTTAAAAACACTTCTTTATAAAATTCATGTGCATAAGTTAAATTAAGATCTAACAATTGTTCTCATGTCGCGTTATTTGAGTTTAACTTTAAAAATTCAATTTCATGAACTAGTTTAGTTAAATATGCTTTTTGATTAGCGTTAAAACTTTTTAAAGAAAATTGAAAATCAGATTTATAAACAATAGGTAAAGAAATTGAAAAATTATTACGATAATCAGCTAAAACAAAGAAATTTAAGATATCAAAGAATTTTTTGTCATAAAACTCTAAATTAAATAAGAAAAAATTTTCTTCGATTCTTTGTTGTTGGTCTAAAGAAGATTTAGGAAACAATGACTTTAAGTTTAAATACAAGAACCAATCAAAGTTCGTTTCTAAAATTCGATTATAATCAACTGCTGATGTTTTCTTCTTCGGCAAGTTTGCAGAAATTTTTGAAAAATTGTTTTTCAAAGAATTTTGAAACTGATGTTTTTCAATCAAATCAAGAAAAAAAGAAAGGTGTTCTTTATTGAACAAAACCTTTTCTGTTTTATCTCTTTTTTTATTAAAATACAAAACTAAAAAGTCATTAATCTGTTTATTAAAAATTGGTGAGGTTTTGTCAATATAACCTGTACGAATTTTCTTTAAAACAGAATTGATGAAAAAAACTCCAGGAAAAATGACATGATGATTTATTGTTGTTTTTTTCTCGATGATTGCCCTCATTTAAATTGTTCCTTCCCTTAACTTCGCCTCGATTAATCGTTTATTAATTTAATTCTCAAAGCAAGAAATCATCAACACTACTCTTAAGCCCATCTTTCAGTTTTGTTAACTCAGAAATTGGTTCGCTAGAATCATGCCAAGGTACTGAATCTTCATAAAATCCAAAGGGAAAATAAAAATTCATTCTAGCATTACCAATATTTTGTTTTCAATCAAAAGTATTTACTCAACCATAACCAGTAACTACATTTGCATAACCAAGTCCAATTTTTCCACTACGTGTTTTTCTAATTACAAGTGAATCAAGATTATTTAATAAGGGGTTTTGAACAAATGTATGATATCCTTCAAATTGATAAAAAGGATCCTGATTAATTTCGTCTTCTACTGCAGAAAAAGTAAAATAATTTGTCTTATAAGAAGATATCCCTAAAGTAATGGCGGATGATTCGGGATTTTGGTTAAATCAATCATTGATTTGAGCGATTGATACTCCTAAGGTACCATTTGAAGTATCATTAATTCCTTTCAAAATCAAATCACCTAAAAATGCTTCTTTAAACGAATCTGTTGTCTGAAATAAAACTTCATTAACTTTATCTAAAGCATTTAATTGAACTGTGTGCGTGTTAACAACTTTTAAAGCATCATAATATGCACCTAAAAAATTAGTTTCTCGATTATTACCATAAGCTAAATTAGCTTCATAAACTCAAGGAACTGAGATTCTAGGAACCGTAATTGCAGGATAATCTTCAGAAATCTTAATGGTGATATTATCTAAATTGAAATAACCATAGGAATAAGCAGTGTTTGCTAAAGAATCTATTTGGGTTTGATCAGCACCATTTTGCTTTAAAAAAGTTTTTAATGAATTTCCAAAAGTAGGACTACCAATCGTGGTAAAGATTTGACGCATATCGCTAACTGCAGTATCTTCATCTAAATATTCACTTTCATCTTTAGTTTTAAAAATCAATTTATTCATAAACTGATTATTTGTAATATCCGAAACAAACTTACTATTTGTATAAGCATCATCCCCTAAATAAGAACCAATAGTACTAAAAGTGCCAGAATCAGCTAAATCCCCAGATATTTCCACTGTTGCATCATCACTTTCAAACATTCTTCGAAGAGTTGTTTGGGTATAAGAAAAAATATTGTTATACACTTTACCATTAATTTCGTCTTTATTGTTAATCGCATTGACAACAGTATCATCAATATAGCCATAAGCCTTTAACTTTTCATTCGCACCTTTTAATTCTGAATACTTAAACTGCGTTCCTCCCTCAGCATTTGGTACTGAAATCAACTTAGTTGGTAATTCATCTTGCACTGTTTGAATAACCTTAACAATTCGGTCATTACTAGTAATTATTGCATTTAAATATTGTGAAGAATCAAAACTTTGAGCAGTTTTGCCATCCTCAGCTAAATAATTAAAAAAACGTTTAAAATGAGATTTTACGCTAATGGCAAAATCATTAGAATCACTGGGATTTTGACTGATATTAATCACAAGATCATCAACTTGATAAGTTCCTAAAACATTACCATCTTTTGGAATCAAATTTTGAAGACTATCATTATTTTTGATCTTAGTAGTGATTCCTTGGTTTCAAGAATCATCAGGATATAAACTGTACAAGTCAGTTTGAAATCCCGATAATTCTGGTGAATCTTTTGCAAAAGATATTTCTGTTTCACCTCGCTTTAAATATTCTTTTAAAACTTCATAATTAAGAAACTGGTAACCACTTTCATTCTGATCAGGATTTGCCATATCAACTTGCATCACCAATTTGCTGGCACTTTTTTGCATAACACTACTAAAAATAGTGTTAATAGTATCTTGATACATCTTTAGTGAATCACTGTAATCACCATTTGTGTTTCCATCACCTGGACCTGGAATTGGGTCTTTAGATTTGTCAGTACAAGCAATAACACTAGTAACCGCAGTTGTTGTCAACCCAAGAACAGCTAAAAAACTTAATAACTTTTTCATCTTTATCTTCCTTCATATTTATACTTATTCAAAGAGATTATATGTGATTTTTTAATAAAAGAGGGAAATTAACTTTAAAAATGCCAAGATTCTTAACTCAAAGTTTTAATTCAAAAATTGCAAAAATAAGTCATTATCAATATTAATTAATCAAAGGCTATCACCATTTCCACGAACAATGTTTAAAAAACAACCCATCCTATCTTTATAAAAAAAGGAGGGTTGTTTGATTATTTTAATTTAAACTTGTTTATCACACTATTCGGCAGTTTCAGTCAAAATCACACTTGGACTTTCTCTACGCGCTTTATGAGATGATAATCCTAATGAACCTAAATAAGACATGAGCATCACCACAAAAGAAATAATAATTGGTCATCACGTAATTCCCACAGGCAGCGCCAATCCACGAGTTCCTAAAATATGCACGCCAATAAAAATGAGTCCTCAACCAATGATCGTGCCCCCAATTCAAGCAATAACACTTAAAATTGTCACCGTTCCAAAAGTATAGGTAATAATTTGAAAGTTAGAATATCCTAACGCCTTTAAGAGCACCATAAACCGCATGTATTGAGCAATATAAATGTCTCCAGTTAGCATAATTAACAACGAAGCAGTAATTATAAGCGCTGCTATCAACAAGGCTCCAATCGCAATCGCTAACATTGACACTTGCTTAATTAATGCCTTTGATTCACTTAAAAGTTGCGAATCAGCAATAATTGAAATCTCAGCTCCCGTACTTCCTCCCAACTTAATTGAGAATTGTCCCCATCGGTCAGGACGAGTAAATGAAATTTGAGAAGTAAAGTTAATTGGTTCATCAAAGTTTGAAAGCTTTGCGTTATATCACATATGGGGAGCATAATCAAAAGCATCACTAGTCAGTTTATAACTGGTTGGCAACCAAAGATTTGGTGTTGCATCAGAATCGATAAGTGGTTCTAAGTTAAGTAGGTTATACCGGTTAAAAATAGAAATACTATTATCTTTGGCTCGGGTATTAGCAGGAACTAAAGTATCAGGATCAAAGATTTGATAGTTGTACTGGTACGTTCTTGCTGTAGAATAACCTAATAAAGTATTTGCAAGATCAGAATCAATCACTACCAACTTATCGTTATAAGACTCAATTTTTCCTACAGTTTGGAAGTTAATTTTAATGGTTTTGTTTGGATAAGTTTGGGTATCACGCACCATTAATAGGGGTGGACGGGCTCCTGAAGTAACCCAACGATACCAGTAACTTGGTCCAATTAACAGGTTGGTCAATTCCGCACCGTTTAAAGAATTAGCATAGATTTCTGGATCATAATAACTAATATCATAAGGATTAATCACTAATCACTTTCCGTTTAAAACATCACTATCAAACCCTTGAGCAGCATAAGCAGCTTTAACTGAAGTAGGTACATTAGTTGCTGCAAAACTATCATCATATCAACTATCATTAGGATTTTCATCCTTGGTTTGAGGTCCGTTTGGATACAAGAAATTATCGATATCAGCAATCGCATTTAAAGGAATCATCATTTTTAAGTCTTTAAAAACATAATAAGGACGGATATAGCTTCCAATTGGACGCATGGTAGTAGAATTATACTTTCAATCGTTAAATAAATATGATGAAGGGCGTAAAGAACCATCAGTTAAATCGTATTGCACCTTCAAGGTAAACTTGTTGTTATCTAAACTGTAAGGATCTAAATAGTATTTACCATCAGCAGTAGTTTCATAACGATCACTATTCACATCAGCATAAAACTGCGAATCACTAACTTTAGTTTTACTAATATCAACATAATCAGTGTCATCATAAACCCAGGCTTGTTTAGGGAGTTCTTTATAACCCTGAGTACTTAAAAAGTTAATCTTTTGAGCATTATTAGTTCAATCAGTTAAAGTCTTGGTGTTAGTCAAACCATAAGAAGATGCTGCTTGATTATTAATAACCATTGGTAAAGTCAAAGTGTTAGTAGCCTTATTATAAATTTGAACGTTCTTATACTTAATATCTGTGTTTGCAACTTTATTGTTTAACACATCATAAACTTGTTGTTTAACCACTTGGGGTAAATAAGCTTTATCCTTTGTACTTTGATCAATAACAATTCCGTTTTGAACTTCATCTAAACCAGTTAAAGTAATGCTTTTAGCACTGGCTTGACCATCAACTAGGGTTGTGTAAGTATCAATTCCTGGAGCATATAAATCATTTTGATAAGAAATTGCGTATTGATCTTGACGAGAAGCCGAGCGTTGCACGTATGCTTTAACATAAGAAGGAATTGCCTTATAGATAACATTCATCACATCATCTTTTCAAGTTTCTCCCCCAACAGTATCTCCTCGGTCATTACCAGTACCAGTTCCTCCAAGAATCGCTCCAATAATGTTAGGAATCGAACTAGTTAACCAGTTAGAAAAGTTTTGGGCAAACAAAATCTTATCTGCATCAGTCCAAGTAATGTTTTGTGATGAGTCAATACTTTGGTTTATATTACTATATGAATGCAACACCGTACCAAAAAGCTTATCAATCATTCCTACAGAAAATCCTTGACCTGTATCAACATAAAAGTTATTTCCAAACAAAGCACTCATAATTGGCAATAACTGGGTACTGTTCTTAATAATATAAGCGTAGGTATTTTGGACGTTAGTCCCATCATAAAGATAAGGAACAACGACATTTGAATTAGAAATCGTACTAGAATAATTTTCCACATTATCATAATACCCATAAGTATTCCCACTATTATCTAAGGGTAATTTCCCGTCAATATAGTCACTATCTAAATAGTCTTGTCCTTCTCAAAACGAAATCACATTCTTTGATTGAGGAGCATTGGCAGTTAGAGGTACTTGAGTATAAGCATTAGCATATTTAGTTGATTTATAATAGGTATTATTAGTACTAATTGCTACTGAAGGAATTGCTAAACCAAAAGTCATTAACAGTGAAGTGATTAAGACCACGAAGACCATTAACCGAATTTGAGTTGATCCAGAACTTGCTAAAGTTAAAGAAAATCTGCTACTGAATTTTGCTTTTTTGTTTCAACTTTTAAACCAATCTAAGAAGAAGGAATGACCTCACTTAACTGATGAACCTAAAATCTTAATTACTGGTCGGTTTGTTAACTTGTAGGCTGAAACAAAAGCAATGACTCCAGATAATAACCCCAAAGCAGAAATTGCAATCACAATTGAAATTCAATCTCATAAAATTTGGTAAGGTTGAGCACTGAAATAAGTTAAAAACATATTTGCAAAAGGAATTTGCAACACGATACCACTAATCCAAGCCAAAGGAATAATAACTGCAAGAATGATAATCGAATAGGAAATATAAGAAACTGAAATTTGGGCCGGAGATTCTCCCAAAGCCTTTAAAATTCCAATTTGTTTTGAGTTTAAATCAATTGTTTTACGAACACAAACCACTAAAGCAATAATTGCAATTAAAGCAATAATTAGTGCGGCTGTATAAGTAATTGCAGAATAGATTTTAAACACCAACGGTTCAAGGGTTCAAGAATATCTAAAGTTAGAATGGTTAAAATCTTTTAAGATTTCTTCAGTCTCAACTCCAGCAACTAAGCTTTGCTTTTCTTGATGAACATAATTTTTAACGTTAGCAAAGTCATTTTTTAAATTTTGCTTTTGATCTTGCATGGAAGAAAGAAATAAAATCTTTCTCTGGTCTTGTTCAAAGGTTGATTCTTGATGTTGATTTCATAAAAAATAGGTGTAATTTTGTGACATCGAATCTTTTGAAGAAGAATTTGTCTTTGTCCCTTCCATCATTGCTTGCAAAGTTAACTCACTTCCATAAGCAAAAGCAGAAACCTTAGGATTAGGAACTGGATTGAGAAGATCTTGAGAAGGCACAAAAGAAAAGGCATCAGTCATTAATCCTGCAACACTATAAAGTGCGTCCCCAGCCTTAATCACATTTCCAATGCTAATCTTTTGTTTCCGAGCAAATTGTTCTGAAATTCCAAGCTCTTGCACTGGTGCAGGAATACGACCATTTAAAACTGTGATATTGTAATTTTCATACGGATTAAGAATAATTCCTCGGTACTTTACTTGGTGAGTAGCATCAAAAAAAGTTGCTTCTCTACGAATCTTCAAATCAAAACCACTAGCTCTGGCGGTCATTAATTGGTAAGCATAATAAAGAGTTGAACGAATTGGTAGACCTTGTTCTGGATGATAAAAACCGTCATCTTCTTGAATAACAAAGGCTCTTTTAATTAACGCTTGGGTAAAATTATAAACTTGGTGAAAATTATCAAAAACTGTAATTTTATCAAATAGTGACTGTCCACTTGCTGTTAATAATAATCCAGTGAAAAAGTTGAGTGGGTTTAACTCACTAAAACTAATCGCAGTAGTATTTCCTCGCTTTGTATAGATAATTGGGTTTAAAATTCCTTTAAAACCAGAGGTATGTAAAGCAGTCGTCAAGTTAGGATTGGTTGAATCGTTATTCACAAAAACAAAATCATTTAACGGGGTGTTATTCTGGTTAGAAACATAAATATCATAAGCAGGATTATCAGCACCAACAATTCAATTATCATTTAACAAACCAGAAGTATTGGTAAGTTTGACACCAAACAAGAAGGCAAAAACATCACTAAAAGTTACTTGTGCTTGTTGAACTGAAGTTAAAGGAGCTATCAGAAAGGTATCAACTGCTTGTTTCATTCAAGTAACAATCTTAATTAATCCCGTTTGAACGCTATTAAAAATCGCAGCGTCATCAACACTTGTTATTTGGGTGTCAAGTTCAGAATTTCACCCAATAATTTGCTTATTCTCATCATAGGTTAAATAAGTAGAAAACCAGTCTGGATATTGAACAGTATATCTTCCTACTACTGAATAGAGTAAGGTGTTAACACCCAAATCACCACCCTGACTTAAAGTGGTTAATTCGGTAAACAATTCAATAAATAAAGCTTGATAAACCTGATATCATCCATCCACATCACTTGTGGTCTCTAATCCATTAATCGTGGGACTTTGATAAAGATTGGCTTGAATAAAAAGGTTTTGAAAAGTTGAACTACTAGTTAAAAGAGTAAAAAAGTTTTGATGATTAGCATAAACACCACTACTATCAGCAAAAACATAGTTATAAGTGTAAGCTCTATCTTGATTACTAAGCACTTGTTCACCATTTAAATCAGTTTGATAGTCTTCTAAACTTAAATAATCAGCATTATCTAAAAGGTTACTGACTAAAAAAACATCATCTCCACGATTCGATGAACCTTTTAGTTGGATATTTCCTTGGAAATCAAATCGAGGAACCTTCTTGACAATCTGGTCATAAGAACTATTCATCCGACGTTGGGTTGAAAGAGAAACTGAAAGAATAAAAGTAGCAATAAAACTTAAGATTAAAATAATCAGAAATTGAACTCGGAAATGAAAGACACCTTTGATACCTTGCTTTAGCATCAAAAAGAAATTCGAAAATTTATCCATTATATCCTCTTCTTTTTCATTTCGTTATCTTCAAGTTCTTCTAACCTTATAACTTAACTCATTTATTTTAACACTTATTATAGGAATGATAACTGAAATTTAAGAGAAATGGTATAAACATATAAGTGGTTATTTGCTTGGTTTTGTCATTTATTCTATGTTAAAATATCAATTAATGATTAACTATTAAGTCACCTTGGATAGTAGTTTTAAAAAAGATAGGGAAGAAGCGTAATGAGAAGATTACTGGTTTGTTTAAGTGCTGTCATTTTAACAATTGCCCCTACCACTACTATTATTAGTTGCTCTTATAAACAAGATCAAAAAAAAGTAGTTCAAAACCAAACAAAAATTTATTCTCAAATTACCGCTGAAGCTCTAAAATCAGCAGTTCTTTTTGACCAAAACTTTACAATTAATAACCAAAAGAACACTTCAATTGATGTTAACTTCACTTCCAACCACTACAGCGATGCTTTGATTAAAGATGTTTTTCCCAAACTAATTAGTGAAAATAGCAACATTGCAATTTCTCCTGATGCTCAAGTAGCTGAACTTTACAAAATGGCTTTTGGATCTAATCAAGGTGGATTTAATTATAACTTTACTTACAGTGTTGCTAATGGCAGTTTAACTAATAGTGGAGTAAAAACAAACACAAAACTAAGCACTTATATCGCTAATCCTAACGATAATGGCATTGTGCAGTCAGCACCAAATAGTGACATTACTAAAACTTTAGGAGCAATTACTGGGGGGTTAAATATTGTTTTAGGAAATGACTTTACTAGTGATACAGCAGGTTTAATTAACGGAATCATTAACACGCCTGTGGTTGCCAATATTCTCGAACCTTATCTTCATCCCCAAACTGAACAACAAACTAAAATCAGCCAAACCATTAATTTAATTTTAGGTGTTTTAAACAGTGATAAAAATACTCAGGCTATTGATGAAGTTCTCAGTGCTATTACCCAAGAAAACATCGACTCAAACACAACTACTCAAACTGTTTTAAACCAAGCTACTCAAGACCTTTTTTTGAGTTTGGTTTATTTCCTTGATCACAAACAAATTAATGTTGATAAAATGAATGAGCAAAACCTCAGTGCTAGTGAAATCTTTTTTGACCTACTTTTAAAAGTCGATCCTGGAGATGTTTTTTCAACTGATAGTAATGAAGATGATAGCGCTGATTATCACTTAGAAATTAGTTATGGTGCTAAAATTCTTAACTTTGTGAATGTCTTAACTACTTATCTTGGTGCTTTTGATGAATTTAAAACCTTTAAGCCAATTAGTTATAACTACTTATTTAGTAGTCACAAAACTAATGGGCAAATCATTGACCAAATTTTAAATCAACCCTATAAAAGCGATTCTCGTATGTGATACAAAGAGAAAAATAGTCCAACGCTTTATGCCTTAATTAACCTTCAAAATATCATCAGTGATTTACAACTTTACCTTTCTCCTGATTCTCAACATGATTATCAAGGGTTAAATACTTTAAAATTCTTTACCATTCTTTTGGGTCGCGGCGCTGTTGAGGGTAATAGTGACCAGTTTTATCAAGCTCCAATACGAGGTGCTTTAATCGAAAATGGTTTAGCACCAGCAATTAAAAACTGACTTAAAAGCAAAATTCCTGCAGCAATTGAACCTTATCTTGACCAATTTGGTCTGACAGGAATTTTAGATAAGAGTGATGAGATTATTGCCAATATTTTCAACACGATTATTGATGGGATTTTAACTAACAGCGACTTGACAACCACTTTTAACGGACCATTAGATGGGGCTGGTTTACTTTTGAATTTAATTCCCCAGTTAACTGGACAAATTGACAACATTATCGCTCAATTACAAAAACTTTTATTAGATCCATTAGGCATCACGCTTGACCAAGCAACAATTGACAAAATTAAATCAGCAATCGAAAGTTTTAATCAAATTGTTTTAAAGTTGAAAGCAAGTGTCGGCTATCTCTCTACAAGTGGTCAAGCAAGTTTAAAAAGACCTTGAGATGCTTTGTATAATGGTACTTTCATTGCTGATATTCTTACAAGTTTAAATGGCATCATTGATATTGACAACAATACCCTACAAGCAATTAAAAAAATCGGAAACATTAAAAACCTCTTAACCAGTAAACTTTCTAGTTTATTTACCACTTTGAACCTCTCAATGCCTGATTTTTTATACAATCTCAACAACCTTTCGATTGCTGATTTAATCGATGGTTTGGCAACTACTTTCAACACCACGAGATATCAAACTTTAGAAGCCAACAACCAGTACTTTATTAACAGTTTAGACATTAAACAACTACTAACCACACTACTGCCTTCAACCAATTCTGAGAGTCAAGTTTTAAAGGATGGCGTACCTGTCAGTGTTTTAGAACTCTTGTTATACACTATTGTTGATGGTGGCAAAGAATTAACTAACACAGATTTAGCACAAGATTATGCTTTATTAAAAAAATATCAAGTAACTAGAATTACGCAAACAGGATCAGTTAATGTGCCGATTTTTACCACCAGCGGCACTAGTGTCAAACTTAATACAAACTTACTAAATGCCTTATTAGGATTAGAAACCACTACTCAACCTAATTACTTTTATAAAGAAACCTTGTACTATGCTTTTGCACGATTTTATGGTCATTACTATGATAATGCTGATTCAAGTTACAATTCGTGGTTCGAAAATACCAACGGTAATGTTGCTCAAATGCGAGCTTTACCAACAAAAGTACTTGAACTTGCCAAAAAATTTTCCGCTTTTGCTAACCAATCAATTGATCAATTAATTACTGATCGTTATCAAAAATACTTATTAAGAGGAAACTTTGGTTTGGACCAAGTAAAAAGTACGAACTTAGACAGTAAAAAAGGTTATGGAACAATGCAAACGCTAACTTATCGTTTAAGTTATAAAAATCCTGATGACCACAAGGTTTATTATTATCAAGTAAAGTGAACTCGTCCAGCCTTTTTAGATCCAAATTCAGGAGGAACTGGATTAGATGGAATTGGTTGACGATTGGTTGAACTTAATCGTCAAGACTAAAAAACACCCAATAAGATTATTTCTTGGGTGTTTTTTTAAAGCTTTCATAAATTTCGTTAAGTTTTTTCTCATAAGCGCTGTGTAATTTTGGTTGATAGTAATGAACATCTTTTAGCTCATCTGGTAAATATTGTTGTTCCACCCAATCATTGGGATAATTATGAGCATACTTATAACCAACTCCCCGGTTAAGTTTTTTTGCCGAAGAATAGTGACTATCCTTTAAGTGGGCAGGAATATCATAAACTTTTCCTTGACCAACATCATTTAAAGCATTTTGGGTAGCTAAATAAGCGGAGTTAGACTTGATACTTAAAGCCATCTCACAAATAACCAAACCCAAGGGAATTACTCCTTCTGGCATTCCCACATTTCTAAAGACTTGACACGCAGTAAAGACATGGACAGGAATCACAGGATTAGCTAAACCAATATCCTCATAAGCAATAATTAACATTCGTCGCATTAAAGCTTCATATTCTCCTAAACTAAGCATTCGAGCAAAGTAATATAAAGCAGCATCAACATCACTACCACGAATTGATTTTTGCAACGCTGATTTCAAATCGTGGAAAGTATCACCATATTTTCCTCCTTGTTGAACACCCTTATGATCAAAAACTTTACTGATTAAAGGAGTGTTGATGACTTCACCAGGATAAAGGTTTATCAAAAGTTCAAGTTTATTAATCGCCACTCGCAAATCACCATTAGCAAGTTCGCATAAATACATTAAAGCTTCATCATCAATTAAAAGTTCAAGTTCATGATGTGTAAGTTTTTGTTTAAAGAAAGTAAACATATCTTGAGCCGAAATTGGTTTTAACTCTAAAATCGTTGCACGTGACCTTAGGGCAGGATTAATCACAAAATAAGGATTTTCAGTTGTTGTAAAATAAACAAAAACTAAACCTTTTTCCATATATTCTAAAAGAATATCTTGTTTGTTCTGATTCATTCTTTGCACTTCATCAATGATCAGGGTAATCGGTTGTTCAACAGTTGCTTTTTTAAGAATTTTATCTAAGTTTTCTTTTTTCTCGACACTAGCATTAAAGTAATGCACTTCTTGGTGTAAATCTGTTCCCAGAGCATAAGCAAACGTGGTTTTACCAACTCCTGGAGGACCATAAAAAATCAAGTTACAAGCAAACTGCTTTTCAACCATTTTATTAACCAAACCTTCTGATTGGAGTAACTGACTTTGACCCACAATGTTTTTAATTGTTGTTGGTCGCAAAATTTCAGCTAATGGTTTCATTATTTTTCTCCTTTTTCTCATAAAAAAAGCTAGTCAAGAACTAGCTATTTAGTCTTATTGACCAGCAAAAATTGCCTGATAAACTTCTTCATATTCTTTAACAGGGGTGATCTTTAAAACCTTTTTAACTTCTTCAGGAATGTCGTCTAAATCTTTTAAGTTTTCTGCAGGAATCAAGATTTGGTTTAATCCTGAACGAGCTGCAGAAATTGATTTTTCTCTTAATCCTCCAATTGGTAAAATGTGACCACGAAGAGTAATTTCACCAGTCATTCCAACATTTTCAGAAACTGATTTTCCACTTAAAGCACTAATGATTGCTGTAGTTAAAGCCGATCCAGCACTAGGTCCATCTTTTGGAACTGCTCCTTCAGGAACATGGATGTGAATATCGTTGTTTTCAAAGATTTCTTTATCAATTCCAAACTTTTGATAATTTGAACGAACATAATCATAAGCAATCGCTGCTGATTCTTTCATCACATCACCAAGTTTTCCAGTTAAAACTAAACTACCTTTACCAGGGAAGTAATTTACTTCGATTGGTAAAATATCTCCCCCATACTGGGTATAAGCCAAACCAGTAACTACTCCCACTTGTGCTGATTCTTGTTTCTTGGTAAAGTCAAAAATTCTTTTACCAAGATATTCATTCACAATTTCAGGAGTCACCTCTAATTGAGTTAACTCTTCGTTCAACTCTTTAACGATGAACTTTCTAGCAATTGTACTTAGGTAACGTTCAACTTGACGTACTCCTGCTTCACGAGTGTAATACTTAATAATTTCTTCTAATGCCAAGGCTGTAAAGGTTAAGGTTTTTACATCTAAGTTGTATTCTTTTAACACTTTAGGAATTAAATATTCCTTAGCAATTTTCAATTTTTCAATTTCTGTATAACTAGAAAGGTTGATAATTTCCATACGGTCATATAATGCTTCGGGAATATCTTGAGGATAGTTAGCAGTAGCAATGAACAACACGTCACCTAAATCATAAGGTTCTTCAATGTAGTTATCAGAAAACTCTTGGTTTTGTTCAGGATCTAATACTTCTAACATTGCACTAGCAGGATCACCCTTATAATCACTTGCCATTTTATCAATTTCATCTAATAAAAAGACTGGGTTTTTCACTTTACCACGGCGCATACTTTGAATAATTCTACCTGGCATTGCCCCGACATAGGTTTTTCTGTGACCACGAATTTCTGCTTCGTCACGAATTCCTCCTAAAGAAACTTTGACAAAATTTCGTCCCATCGCTTCAGCAATTGATCGAGCAAGTGAGGTTTTTCCGACTCCTGGAGGACCTACCAAAGTAATAATTTGTCCTTTGACTGAATTAGTTTTTTGAACAACTGCCAAATGTTCTAAAATTCGGTCTTTAACTTTAGTTAATCCATAATGGTTTTTGTCTAAAGTTTCTTTGGCAAATTTCAAATCTTTAATGTCTTCAGTTTTTTCTCACCAAGGAATACTCATCATTCAATCAACATAAGTATGTTGAATGTTTGCTTCAGCACTTGCTGGTTGCATTCCTTCTAACTTATCAATTTCACTTAGAATCTTTTCTTTAACACTAACTGGAAAAGGTTCAGTTGCCAAACGTTTACGGTAATTATCAATCGAATTTACTTCAGCACCATCAGCATCATTCAACTCATCTTTAATTGCTTTTAATTTTTCTCGTAAATAAAATTCACGTTGTTGGTCATCAATTCGGTTTTTAATGCGTTTATTCAAATCTTTTTCAATTTCATTAGTATCAATTGAAGCACCAGCCAACTTTAATAAAGTTTTTAACTGACTTAATGGATTGGCATCTTGTAATAAATCATTAGCAGCATTTTTATCAACAATTGCTAAATTAGTATAAATATTTTCTAAATATTTATTAAGGTTTTCATCATCAGTAAAGGCTCCAGAATTAACTAATTCCTTTAATTCATCAGCGCTTTCACCAATTAACATCGCTAATTTCAAGGCATTATCCTTAAACTCAGCACTGTCATGATCAGAAAGTTTTTCATTCTTAGTAACTTGATAATTTGCAACATACATTTGATCAAGTTTTTCTAAATCTTTAATTTCAACCCGATCAAGACCCTTAACATTCACAGTAATGGTCCCATCGTTTCATTTCTTCATAATGCTTACAGTTGCCAAAATACCGTACTTATTAATTGTTGGGGTACTATCAGCATTTTGGTTTTTAGTATTTTTCTTGATTCCTAATAATACTTGACCATGATTATTATTAACCGCATACTCAATTGATACAATTGAAACTTGATCAATAAATTCTAATGGTCCTTCCGCATTAGGGAAAATAATTTCTGATGCGGAAGCGATTAATAAGGGGGTTTTACTAATTGAACTCATATTTGTCCTCCTCTTAGCATAGTCTAATAATATCACAATTTTTAGCACTTTAAATATTTGAGTGCTAAAAAGAGCAAAAAAGCTAACCAATCGACAGTTAACTTTTCTCTATTATAAAAAATTTTTAATTTATTTTTGGTTATTATCAAACAAAAAACTAATTAATTTCTCATTTTTAATTTCGTTTTTAAGTTGTTCTGTGGGTAAGATTCCTCGAATTTGATCAGCAGCAATTCCAAACTGAGTTGCTAATTCTTGTAACTTAGCTTCCACTTCTTCGTCGTCAACTTCACCCAAAACTGGTTCTTGAGCAATAATTTCAGAAGTGACTAAATAAGATTGTAAGCGTGCTTTAGCATCAACTTCTAACTCTTTTTCAATATCACTTTCACTCATTCCCCTAGCTTTTTTATAGTCTTTCAAAGTCATTCCACCTTGTTGTTGTAACTGTTGTTCTAATTCTTTTTTAAGTTGTTTTGCTTCTTTTTTAATTGCCGAACTAGGAATATCAATTTCAGAATTCTCAATGACTTTTGTCAACACTTCATCAACATGTTTGTTCTTAATTGCATTAGTTTTTTGTTTTTTAATATCGTCTTCAATATGACTCTTCAATTTTTCTAAACTATCAATGTTTGGTAGATTCACATCTTTAGCTAGTTCATCATCAATTTCAGGTAATTCTTTTTGAGCAATTTCTTTAATGTTTAAAACAAAAGTTGCATCTTTACCACTTAAATTTCCCGGATAATTAGTTGGAAAAGTAACCTTAATTTTTTGATCAGGGCCAACTGACAAACCAATCATTTGTTCTTCAAATCCTGGAACAAACTGGTTAGAACCAATCTCTAATTTATAATCTGCAGCTTCACCACCATCAAAAGGTTGTTCATCAACAAAACCTTTAAAGTCAAAAGTGACAACATCATGATCAGTAATTTTTGCTCCTGATTCTTTTGGCACTTCCATCGCAAAACGGTTTTGGTAATCTTTTAAAATATCTTCAATTTCTTCGTTTTTGACTTCTAATTTATCAGCAGCCAAACCCAAACCTTTGTATTGACCAAGTTTTACTTCTGGACGCAAATCGAAAGTAAAAGTGATTTCTGCTTCATCAGCAGTAACTTTAGTCAAACTAGGAGTTGGTGCAGTCATTGGTTCAAGTTTTGATTTTTGTTCCAAAGCGAAGGTGAAAGCAGGACTCACCAATTCTTTAAAAGCTTCATTGTAAACTTTATCAGTAGTTAAATGCTTAGCTACTTCTGATTTGGGCGCTTTTCCCTTTCTAAATCCAGGGATCTCTAAACTTTTTTCTAGTTGTTTACGAGCCTTCTCTAATGCTTTAGTTCAATCTTGACCATCAACATTAACAATTCACACCCCTTGGGTATTATCGGCCAACTTTTTGTCATTAAATTTCATTATTTTTCCTCTATCTCTCTTTATTTGTAATAAGCAATCGCAATATTGCGGGGCTTAAAACTTAAGGTTTGAAAAAAAGCCTTTTCAATTTCTTTAACTAATTTTTGTTCATTGAACAATTCTTGATCAGTACTTTTTAAAACTAACTTTACAACCAAAAACAATAAGTCATTGGGAGAAATTTCAGAATTAATCTCAACACTTTTGACCATATCACCCAAAGTAACAGCAATAATGTTTTTTGTTACTGTCTCAATCACTTTTGGTGAAACCTCAAAGTTTCCCCGATTATTACGTTCAATTGTAAGATACATGCTTTCTTTCCTTTACTTGTTAATTTTAGTTATTTGAACGACCGTTATATTTACCATCGTTTGTTGAAATTAAAACTTTTTCGCCTTCTTTAATAAACAAAGGCACTTGTACTTCCCATCCAGTTTGGACTTTCGCTCTTTTTTGTGCTCCTGAAGAAGTGTCTCCCTTCACTGCTGGTTCAGCTTCAATGATTTCCATTTCCACTTTATCTGGTAAGTCAATTCCTAAAATCTCATCACCAAACTTTGTCATTTTTAACATCAAACCATCAGTGAGGAAGTTTAGTTCTCACGCCAAGTTTTGGTTTGGTAAAGAAAATTGATCATAGGTGTCGACATCCATCAAATAAACATCATTACCATCACTATATAAGTACTGAACATCAATCCGATCAATCATGGCTTTTTCCACTTTTTCACCACCAGTAAAAGTCATTTCTGTTCTTGCTCCAGAACGCATGTTCCGAACTTTAACTGTGACTTTACCTTGTTGACGACCAGTTTTAGAAAACGATTGTTCTAAGACAATATAAACATTACCATCATAAATAAACGTCGTTCCTGGTCGTAGGTCATTAACTGACATCTTTGCATACTCCTTTTTTTTACTTTGTTGTCTTGATTATATCAAAATTAACTCCGACATTAATATCTCTTAATTGATTGATAAAATAAGCACTTGCTAAGAGCATTTTCTTTCCTTGACGTTGAATTTCAAGAATTTTAATGACTCCTTGTCCAGTTTGGACCATGATGCCTTCTTTGTCAATTCCGATAACGCTTCCAGGAATTCCTGATTCTTTGAAAAAAATATTTTCTGAGGGTTCTACAATCCGCACAGTTTTAATCTTATAGCGCTGGTGATTCAATCATGAATAAGCAATTGGAGCAGGAGATAGTGCTCGCACTTGATTCTTAATTGTTTCAGCAGATTGCGACCAATCAATTTGTTCTTCTTCAACACTAATAATTGGTGCATAAGAAACTTGACTTAAATCTTGTTCAATTGGTAAAAGCACACCTTGATAAATCTTTTTTAAGTTATCAGTCAAAATCTTTTGACCCAAATGCGAAATTTTTAAAAATAAACTACCACTATCATCATTAGAATCAATCTTGGTTTTTAAAGTGGCAAAAACTGGGCCCGCATCCATTCCTTGAACCATCCGCATTAAAGATACCCCAGTGGTAGTTTCTCCGTTCATAATTGCTCGTTGAATTGGTGCTCCACCCCGATATTGAGGCAAAAGACTACCATGAACATTCAAAGCTTCACATTGAGCCAACTTAAGAATTTTTAACGGGATAAACTGCCCATATGCACAAGTTAGCAAGAAATCAAACTTTAAGGTTTGCAACTGTGCATAAAGATCACTGATTTTTGAGGGTTGAAAACAAGTTAGATTGTGTTTTTGAGCACTTTCTTTCACAGCAGTGGGTGTTAAAACACGATTCCGCCCCTGAGGTTTATCTGGTTGAGAAATTACTCCGACCACTTCAACATCATCATTTAATATTAAACTTTCTAAGAGATCAGCAGCAATTGAGGGGGTTCCACAAAAAACAACTCGCATTTTTTTATTCATTAACTTCACCTTTTTTATATTCTTTAATCATTTCTTCTACCCGCTTAAGGATAACTACCATCGCAAGTGTATCGCGATTACAATAAGCAATCATCGAAGGACGAATAATTTCTCATTGTCTATCAGTTAAATCACCAACCACGAACTGACGAAAGGTTTGAGCTGCTTTATCACCCTTATTAATCACCAAATCATGATAATTAAAACTTGGTTCAAGTGCTGGTTGAGTCATTTTGATTGAATAACTGCCGTGAAATTCTGGATGATAAATCAAAAACCAAGGGCGAAAAGGAGTGGTTGATCCCTTAAAAAAATCCATTAAGTCAATTGTATGGGTCGCAATATAAATCAAAGCAGGCGCAAAAACCGGAAATTCAACTGCCAAGTATTTTAAAACTGTTTGCTCAAAAGATTTATTATAAGCAACATAAACTCCTTCTTTACGAGTAAGCAACATGTCGTGAACAAAATTAATTAAGAAATCTGGACGAGGATCGTTGCGACTTATCCTTGGCAAAAAATCATAATGATCCATTGTCGCAGGATTATTATAATCATAATTTTGATTATAAATAATATCAATTGAATATTGGAAGGGAATTTGTTGATAAGGGTTGGATTTTCAAAAATAAGGAACCGCAAATTTTGCTGTTTCAAAATCATACATATAGATATCTGTTGTTGTTTGATAATTTCTTAACACCTGGTGCAACTCTTCTAAATGGCCAGTATCAATAATATCTTGATAATCAACTTTCTTCGAATGTTTTAAATAACTTTGATAAACTTGTAAAATTCGTTCGTGTTCGGGACGAAGAAAAGGTTTTTGTTCATTCTTACTATTTACTTTCAAAGGCCACAGTTTTTTGGGAGTTTGTAATAAATCACTTAAATAAAGAAGTTTACTTTGATGATAAAACTCTGCTTTATCGCGATTTGAAAACGAACTTGAACCTGTTAAATTGAAAATGGTATCACCTTTTAAAGGCTCAAAGTAAGGAAGAACATGATAACAATAGCTTTCTTGATGTTTAGCTTTTTCACCAAATTTTCACCCAGTTTTAGGTTGATAAGACATTTTAGTTTCGCACAAGGGACGAGTCAATAAATGAAAAACGTGTTCAGAATCATTAATCGCAAGTTTCTCAGCTAAAAAACTAATCAAATCATCAATTGAACTCAAACTTAATAACTGGTGATAAGCGGTCAACAAGGTGATTGCTGGGGTCTTTTTTGTGGCACCCTTTCATTCATCATCAAGAACAAAAAGTTTTTCAAGATTAAGATCTTCTAAGACAGGATTACTAAATTCAGTTAATAACTTTTTTTCTTTAATATAACTAACCACTTGTTCATAAGTTCAATCGTGATATTGTTGTTCAATTATCTTTGCTTGAGTTTTTAAATCAAGGTAATTTTTATATCCAAAAACATACTCTTTGTTTAAATGACAAATATAAATATTGTTAACTTCAATCCCGTTTTTTTCTAGAACAAAGACTTGGTAAACTAAATCAAAAAAGTGTTCTGGTTTAATTTTTGAAGTCCCCTTAACTTCATAAATATTAACTTTATGATTATCTAAAACTTCTAAAACATCACACCGAGTCTTTAGATGGTGGTGGTCAAACTCAAAAGCAGCTTCATAAAGATATTGGTATTGTTTGGCACCTTTCTTAAAAACTTCACTAGTTCTTTTTAGGGCAGCTTCAAAGTTCAAATGGCTCAAATCTAATTCTTGTTTTTGAATTTGGTTTTTTTGATTTGCTTGAAAAAGTTTTCACCCAAATAATTCCCGCGCTTTTTCTCCAACCATGTTCCCATCAGTAATGCTATCACCTTGATAAATTTCAAAATCAAACCCATTAATATCTGCTCATGCTGCTTCTCAAGCTTTTAAACCTTCAAGATCATTTTCGCTCTCAAAAATCGCTTTAAAAGCTTCAAATAAATTAATTGAAGCCGTGTTGTCATCAAACTCACTGTCACTTTCAACATTAAGATCAATCTTAAAGCTAAGTTTCAATTCTCGATTAAACTCTCGAGCTAAATTGAAGTTAGCAGGAGAATGCATTACCCATGCTTCTTTTAAACAAGTAGTATAAGCTCGTTTAAAATCTTCTTTACTTATGTGGGTTGGATAAATCAAACTCGAACCCTCCTTTACAAACAAAAATGACCCAAAGGTCATGGTGTAAAACTACTCTTTACGACGAGAAGGAATAAACTTTTCACCCTCAACCTTACTTGGTCGATCGTTTAAAGCACTCTTTTTATTAGCAGCTTTTGTAGCCTTAGAAGTTTTTTTAGCAACAGCTAATTCTTTTTTTCTAGTTTCTTTCAATTCACGTTCTTTACTGCGTTCTTCACGTTTAAGAATTTCTTTTTCTTTTTTAGTTAACTTAATTTCTTTTTCTGCAATCGCAATCCGACGTTTGGTTGCATCAAGTTCTAAAAGTCCATTAACTTTTCATTCCGTATTATAGTTTTTTTTATCAATCTTATGAGTGATTCCTTCGATTTCATAAGCACGAGTTTCTTTCACTTGATTAGTTTTAGGTTCAACTAAATCAACGACAACATCAAAAACATCACGATACTTGTATTCTGCTCCTTTACGAGCATAAACTTTTTCAAAATCAATTCTTAAGTTTTTTTGATTATCGTTTTGGGCAATATATTGTTTAATTGCTTCTCGAACTTCTTTTTTTCGTTTTGAACGTTCCTTTTTTGAAGCTTTTCTTCCAGTAATGGTGGTAACAATAATAAAAACAATAATTACAACCACAACTAAAATTAAAACTATATTAATTGTACTCAAGTTAACTTCCCTTCCCTAATTTCAGCACTATTATAATTATACCAATTACTGAACTTTTTTTATTTATTAATACTTTCAATAATTCCGCCTCCAAGACACAACTCATTTAAATAGAAAACTGCTTCTTGTCCTTCAGTAACTGCTTTAACATTGTCATAATTCACTAAATAATTTCCGTTATCTTGACGAATTAATTCTACATTTTCATCTTTTTGGCGATAACGAAATTTCGCACTACATTTAAAACGATTAACATCTAACTGATAATCAGTTAGATTAACAATTCAATTTAATTCACCAATTATCGCAGAAGATGAATAAAGATAACTTTGATCAGAGGCTGGAGCTACATAAAGAATTTGGTTGTCTAAATCTTTTTTAGCTACATACATTGGTTCTGCTTGACCACCAAGGTTTAAGCCTTTTCTTTGACCAATCGTATAGTACATAATCCCGATATGTTCACCAATAATTTCACCAGTTTTAATATTGACAATTTTTCCTGGACGATTAGGAATATAGTTTTGTAAAAATTCAGCAAAATTTCTTTCACCAATAAAACAAATTCCAGTTGAATCTTTTTTGTTAGCTGTAATCAAATCATGTTCTTGAGCAATTTGACGAACCCTACTTTTTTTTAAGTCTTGCAAAGGAAAAAGTGTTTTACTGATTTGAGATTGTGATAATTGACACAAGAAATAAGTCTGATCTTTATTTTCATCAGCTGCTTTAAATAGTTCAAATTGACAAGTTTCAGGATTATACCTAGTTCCTGCATAATGTCCCATGGCAATATAATCAGCACCTAATTTTTCAACAGCATAATTTAAAAATTGGTCAAATTTAATATATTTATTGCACAAAATATCAGGATTTGGTGTTCTTCCCTTTTCATATTCTTTCAAAAAATAGGCAAACACGTAATCTCAATATTCTTGGATAAAATCAACTCGATGTAATTTAATTCCCAATTTATTGGCTACTTTTAAAGCATCAAGATAGTCAATTTCTTGAGGACACATATCATCAACTTGATTATTATTACCCAAAAAATCATTATTAGCATTAGAGTCCCAATTACGCATAAAAAACCCCTCTACTTGATAACCTTGTTCTTGTAATAATAAAGCCGCTACTGAAGAATCAACTCCCCCACTTAAACCAACCACTACTTTTTTCTTTTTGTTCATGAGTCCGCTTGTTAACACTTTCTACTTTCTTTTTCTTAGTAAAGATTTTAACATCTCGCTAGAAATTTTCACAATTCCCGTTCAAACAAAAATAGCAACCAAAGTCAAATTTTAATTGCTATTTTGCCTTAATTAACTAGATCAAATTAAAACCAGCTCATCAAAATTCTTACAATTTATTAGTTGGTTTAAAATCTGTTTCTTGATCGATATTTTCTAAAACTTCTTTTTCTTTGGTTGAAAGACTGCTTGGAATTACTAAGTTAAAAATTAATTTCAAATCACCACGTCGAACAGAAGAAGAGTTGACATATAATCCTCGGTTCTTAACGTTAATAACATCATTATTTTTAATTCCTCTAGGAAGTTTAATTTTCACAATTCCATCCAAAGTTGCGACTTCGACAGTTTTGTTTAATAAGGCATCAAGATAACTAACATTATAAATCTGGTGCAGAGTATCATCAGCACCAAGATAAAGACTTGGGGATTTTTTTACGCTAATGTTAATATAAACATCACCATTTTGACCACCATTTAAAGAAGCGTTTCCACTTCCTTGAAGAAATAATTGTTGATTTGGTCTTAAACCTTTAGGAATATTTAAATCTAAAGTTTCACTTTTTTCCAAATAACCATGACCGTGACAATCTTTACATTTATTTTTAATAATTTTTCCTGAACCGTGACAATCAGGACAAGTAACAGACTGATTAATCATTAAAGGTCCCAGATTACGAGCTTCAGTAATTGTTCCTTGCCCGTGACAACGAGTACATTTCACCACATCATCAGGATTTTTTGCTCCAGTTCCGTGACAAGTAGCACAAGTTCGCAAAACTCGAATCTTCTCTTGTTTTTTTGTGCCAAAAACCAACTCTTTAAACGTTAATTCTAATTCCAAAAAAACATCAGTACCTTTTACTGCTCGTGAATAGCGATTTTCTCTCCCTTGATGATTAGTATTTCCAAAAAAAGAGGAAAAGATATCACTAAAACCACCCATGTCGTTAAAGAATTCGCCAAAGTCTTGAAAGCCACTTCCAGCAAAGCTGTTATTATCAAAAGCAGCAAAACCAAATTGGTCATACTTTGCTCGTTTATCTTTATCCAATAAAACTTCTGCGGCCTCAGAAATTTCTTTAAACCTTTCTTCAGCACCTGGTTCTTTATTTAAATCTGGATGATATTTTTTTGCAAGGTTACGATAAGCTTTCTTTATTTCTTGCTCGCTCGCACCCTTGTTTACTCCCAACACTTCATAATAATCTTTCTTACTAGCCATTCATTAATCTCCTCTTAATCAAAATAATAGATAGAATTAACTTCTATCTATTACAAGTTTTATTCGTTCTTATCATCAGAACTTTGTTCATCAGGATTTGAAGTTTGAGCAGCTTGAGCTTGAGCAAATTCAGCAGCAGTAGCCATCATTTTTTCAAGATCATTCATCCGTTTTTCTAACTCTTCATATTTTTCTTCTGTAATTAGTTGACGAATATCAGCGATTAATTTTTCTGCCTCAACTTTCTGATCAGCAGTAATTGCTTCACCAGCTTCCTTGATTGATGATTCAATGACATTAGCATAACCTTCTGCTTTATTCTTTAGCTCAATCTGGCTGCGTTTCTTGTTATCAACTTCGGCATTTTCTTCAGCTTCTTTAATCATTTTTTCAATATCAGCATCACTTAAATTTCCTGAGTTAGAAATAGTAACTGATTTTTCTTCACCAGTTCCTTTATCTTTAGCTACTACAGAGACAATTCCATTAGCATCGATTTTAAAAGTAACTTCAATTTGAGGCACTCCTTTTGGAGCTGGCTTAATTCCACTTAACTCAAAACGACCCAATGATTTATTATCAACAGCCATAGGACGTTCTCCTTGAAGAACGTTAATATCAACAGCTGGTTGATTGTCAGCAGCAGTTGAAAAAATTTGTGATTTTTCAGTTGGAATGGTGGTATTTCGATCAATTAATTTAGTCATAACTCCACCCATTGTTTCAATCCCTAAAGAAAGTGGGGTTACATCCAACAACAACACATCACTAACATCACCTGCTAACACTCCTCCTTGAATCGCAGCCCCAATTGCTACAACTTCATCAGGGTTAATACTGCGGTTTGGTTTCTTACCTAATTCTTTTTCAACCATTGCTTGCACAGCAGGAATTCTTGTTGAACCACCAACTAATAAAACTTCATTAATGTCTTTAGGAGTTAATTTGGCTTCTTTTAAAGCATCCCGTACTGGTTGAGCAGTTCTTTCTACTAAATCTTTAGTCATCTTATCAAATTCAGCTCTAGTCAAAACTGTTGAAAAGTTAACTGGTCCTTGTTGATTCATCGCAATAAAGGGCAAGTTGATTTCAGTTTGTGCTTGCGAAGAAAGGTTAATCTTCGCTTTTTCAGCTTCATCTTTCAAACGTTGTTTAGCCATTTTATCATTGGTCAAATCAACACTTGATTCAGTTTTAATCTTAGCGATTAACCAATCGATAACCTTTTGATCAAAATCATCTCCTCCTAAACTGTTATCCCCAGAAGTTGCTAATACCTCAAAAGTTCCATCCGCTAAATCAAGTACAGAAACATCAAAAGTTCCTCCTCCCAAGTCATAAACAAGAACTTTTTCTTCTTGGTTTTTGTTTTCTAACCCATAAGCTAGCGCAGCAGCAGTTGGTTCATTGATAATTCTTTCAACAGTTAACCCAGCAATTGCTCCTGCATCTTTAGTTGCTTTTCTTTGAGCATCATTAAAGTAAGCAGGAACAGTAATTACTGCCTTAGTAATTGGTTGACCCATTTTGTCTTCAGCATATCTTTTCATATATCTTAAAATCTCTGCTGAAATTTGTTCAGGACTATAATCCTTGTTATTGACATGGATTTTTTCATTAGTTCCCATTTTTCTTTTAACTGAAATTACTGTATCAGGATTAGTGACTGCTTGTCTTTTAGCAGCTCCACCAACAATCACTTCTCCGTTTTTAAAAGCAACAACTGAAGGAGTGGTTCTTTGCCCTTCTGGATTTTCTAAAACTGCTGGTTTTCCACCTTCTAAAATAGCAACAACTGAATTTGTTGTTCCTAAGTCAATTCCAATAATTAATTCTTTTGCCATAATATCTTCTCCTTTATCGATTTATTTTCTCTATTTTGCAACTTTTACTTTACCATGAAGTAAAACTTCATCATGAATTAAATAAGCATTACTAATTGTTTCTACTACCTTACTACTTTGGATAGTAGTGCTTTCGATTTGTTCAACCGCTTCCATAATTTTAGAATCAAAGTCATCACCAATAGAAATTTTTACCTCTTTAATTCCCGCTTCTGCTAAAGAATGATCCAATTTAGTAATAATCATTTCAAAACCTTTTAAATAATTTTTCACTTCTTCAGAAGCATTATTTTCAGAAGTAGCTAAAACTTTTTTAAACAAGTCAATATCTGGAACAATCAATTCACCAAGTTTTCTTGCTCCATATTTGCGTAACTTTCTTTCAATCTCCTCGCGCCGATTAAGCATATTACGATTATCAGCCACTTGGTACAAAATCTTCTCATTTAAATCAGTAATCACATCCATTTGTTGATCGATTTTTTGCTTTAAAAGCTGATAGTCAGGATTATCAGCATTTCTTGCCAACAAATCATCAACTTGTTGATCAAAATCTTTCTCAACAAACTCTTCGTCTTGATGATTCACTTCATCAGAGTTCGATGTTTGTTTAATTTCTTGTTCTTCTTTTTCCATAAATATCCCTTTCTTAATTATTGCCCTGTAACCCATTAATTTTTTTTATTAAAAAGTTTAATAAAAGGTTAGCTTCATCATAACGCATCCGCTTTGGACCAATTAAGGTAATAATGTTTTTCTGTGAACCTTGCCCATCAATTTCTGCTCCAATAATTGCAACATCATCAGTTTCTTTCAAATTAGGATTAATTTCCAAACCAATCTTAGTACGAATATGAACATTTTTTTTAGAACTTTGATAATTATAATCAAACCATTCAAAGGGAGAAACATTTGCAATAATAGTCATAATATTTTTAATTTTCTCAACATCCATAAACTCAGGATTAACTAAAACATTATTCAAACCCACAGTTTGCGTTTTAACCTTGCTCTGTTCTAAAATTGCGTTAATGAATTGCGAGAAAAATGCCTCATAATCTTTAATTGAAATTTTTAAATTACTCCCAACATCATCAATTACACTCTTGGATAAATGTTTTACTTTGGTTTCAGTTAAATTGTCATTAAACAAGTTAATTGCAATCTTTAAATCATTAAGTACTCCGTGATCAAGATAAAACACCTTACTAATCACCTGACCATTACTCAAAATGAAGATAACTGAAGCTGAACCGCTTTCTAAAGGAATCATTTCAATTTTTTTAATCTTCAAATCATCAACTTCATCTCTTTGAGAAATTACTGCCACTAAATTGGTCATATCACTAATAATTTGTGAAGAACGCATAATAATCTGGTCAATTGAATAATTTCGATTTGAAAAGAGTTCGTCAATTTGTTGAAATAAGGAACCATCAAAAGATGATTGGTTCATCAAATTATCAACATAATAACGATATCCTCTAGTCGAAGGGATTCTTCCCGAGGAGGTATGGGGTTTTTCTAGAAAATCATGATTTTCTAGAATCGCACACTCGCTGCGAATCGTAGCTGATGAAATTTCATTACCCATCAACTCCATAATTTTCTTTGATCCAACTGGTTGTGCAGTCCTAGTATACTCATCAACGATAATTTTTAAAATCGTCTCTTCACGTGCCGTAATCATGGAATCCCTCCTTCCAAAATTACTTTCATTATATAATTAGCACTTAAATTAATCAAGTGCTAATCAATAAATTTAAATCTTTTCTACTTTAAACTCATCACCAGGACTAACAGTTACCAAATATTTTTCGTTTCTTTTAATTTGATCGTTAATAACTTCTTTTGAAAGCATTGTTTCGATATTTTTCTCAATATAGCGTGTGATTGGTCGTGCTCCAAATTCGCGTTCATAACCTTCAGCTTTAATTTTAGTAATCACCTTTGGATCAAATTCAATTAGATAATCGCCGTTTTTATGTAAACGCTCTCTCAACTCATCCAAATCCTTAATAATAATTTCTTCAATTACTTTTATTGAGAGAGCATTGAACGGAACAATGTTGTCAATTCGGTTTAAAAATTCAGGACGAAATGACTTTTGTAGTTCCATCATTAATAACTTCAAATTAACTTCTTCATCTTCATTATTCAAAATCAACTCTGAACCAATATTTGAAGTCATGATAATAATCGTATTTTTAAAATCAACAACACGTCCACTAGAATCAGTGATTCTTCCTTCATCAAGAATTTGTAAAAAAACGTTAAAAACATCAGGGTGTGCTTTTTCAATTTCATCAAACAAGACAATTGAATACGGGTTTCTGCGGACAGCTTCAGTAAGTACACCACCTTGACCATAACCAATATAACCAGGAGGAGCGCCAATTAACTTATTAACACTTTCACGATCCATATACTCACTCATATCAATGCGAACCATCTTTTTAACTGAACTAAACAAGACGTCAGCTAAAGTTCGCGCAACTTCAGTTTTTCCGACTCCTGTTGGTCCTAGGAAAAGAAATGATCCAATTGGTTTATCAGGATTTTTAATTCCTGCCCTACTGCGAATAATTGCATCACTAACAACTTCAATTGCTTCATCTTGACCTTTAACATTCTTTTTTAAATCAAGTGGCAATTCCAGCAAGCGCTTACGCTCACTTTCGACTAATTTATTAACAGGAATCCCTGTTCACTTCGAAACAATAGCAGCGACTTCGGTTTCAGTCACCTCTTCATTAAGCATCCCGTTACTATTAACTGCGTCTTGAGCCGTCTTCAATTCTTTTTCTAAATTCGGAATCAAAGAATATTGCAATTCTCCTGCTCTTTGGTAATTACCATCAAATTGTGCTTGTTGAAGTTCTTGTTTTAAACCATCTAATTTGGTACGTAAACCAGAAACTTTCTTAATATCTTGCTTATCTTTTTCTCATTTTTGATTAAATTCACTTTGAATTTTCTTCGTTTTAGTTAACTCTTCATCAACTTCACTCAACCGTTTTTGTGACTTATCATCAGTTTCTTTAGCCAAAGCCGCTCGTTCAATTTCTAACTGAACTACCTTTCTGTTAACGTGATCTAACTGGGTTGGAACACTTGCTAATTCAGTTCGAATCGTCGCACTTGCTTCATCAATTAAATCAATTGCCTTATCTGGTAAAAAACGGTCTGTGATGTATTGATCAGATAATTTAGCAGCAGCAACCAAAGCATTATCATGAATTACAACTCCATGAAATGATTCAAAACGTTCTTTCAATCCCCGTAAAATTGAAATCGTTTGATCAACAGTTGGTTCTTCAACCATGACTTGTTGGAACCGACGTTCCAAAGCAGAATCTTGTTCAATATATTCACGATACTCATCTAAAGTGGTTGCACCAATCATTTTTAGTTGCCCCCGAGCAAGAGCTGGTTTTAAAAGGTTAGAAACATCCATTCCCCCACCATTACCAGTTTTTCCCGCTCCCACAATCAGGTGAACTTCATCAACAAAAAGAATAATCTTTCCATCAGCTTTTTGAACAGCATTCACAATTCCTTTTACCCGCGCTTCGTACTCACCCAAATAAGACGCACCAGCCATTACCAACCCCATGTCAAGTACTAAAATCTTTTTATCTTTGAGGTTTGAAGGTACATCTCCATTCACAATTCGTTGGGCTAGACCCTCAACAACAGCAGTCTTCCCCACACCTGGTTCTCCAATTAAAACTGGATTATTTTTAGTTTTTCTCGAAAGAATTCGAACCACTCTTAAAATTTCATCTTCGCGACCAATAACAGGATCTAAACGACCCTCTTTAGCATCCAATGTTAAATCAGTGGTATATTTTTCTAAAATATTTGGATCGTTTTGCGGATTTGGTTTTTGTTGTAAATCCATTGATACCTCACTCCTTTGTTCATTTCCTTTTAAGAAGTTTTCCTTCTTAAACCTATTCTAACAAAGAAATTAGCAATTACAATCATAGAGTGCTAATTAAACAAAATTTTGGTGGTAATGAATCTTATAATCAACAATTTCTAAGAGATAATTGGCAATTGTTCGTTCTTTTAATAGCCAAAATACGTATTCTTGTTGTTCTAATTGGTTTTTTAAAATTACTTCCTTTTCAAAAATCAATAAATTAATGTTCTGATTATTGCAATGATTTTGTTTTAGTTGACTAAATAAATCATCTGGTCTGGTTTGCAAATGCATGTTAAAAATAAACTTCAGCTCGTGTTGATCTTGAGATTTCAAAAGTTTACTTTCTGTTGTATATTCAATCCCTTCTAACATAAATAAAATAAATGGATCAAAAACAGGTTGGTAATCTTGATCAATTGGATTATTAATTTTTACTTGATTATTCCAAACCAAACCTTTTAAAACAATGTAAAAAAAACACCAAAAATAATAATTAATGTACCAAATATCAAGTTGTTGATTGAAATTCTTTTTTAAGGTTAACTCTTCATGAAAATTAAAAAAATAGTTCAACAAGAAATTAAGTTTTCGATTGTGATGAAAATCTTTTTGCGCCTCTTGCATAATTTTTAACTTATTTTGTTGATGACGATAATTAATAATCGTTTCGTGTCATTTGATATCAATTTTTCCTAACATAATCATACTTTCATCATGAGTTAACTTGAGAATGGCGAGATTTTTTAATCGCGAGTTGTTGTGATGATTAATAATTAATTTTTCAATAATATTAGTTTTTTTGTTTTTTAATAGTTCAATTTGCATAAATTCACTCCTCTTAATCTTTGTTAAGGTATACGATAAAAAGTTTGATTTTTCTCAAAAAAAGAAAAATCACTTCTTAGAAGTGATTAAGTCAGAATTATTTAATTGGATTGATACTACGATTTTCTCGCTTTCGAATAATCGCATATGGAATGAAAATAAAGATAAACACAATAACTAGAAAAACCAAAAAAACAATTAAACACTTTTTGTTTGCGCTTTTGGCTAACTGATGGGCCTCCTCAGTTGGAACAATATCACCATTGTAATTAGCACTCAAGTTTCCTTTGCGATACTTAATACTAATCAACGAGTAAAGATGAATAAAAGCAGTTGCTCCCAAAATAACATACATAATAATTAATTCAGTGTGATAAGGTTTATGCATTGTAGTTTTCAAAATGAAAAAAACACCAATAATAATTCCAGAAACCAGATAAATCGTCCCCCCCAATCAATTTAAATAAACTATTCTAGTAATTAACGCACGATATTCTTTTTTAATAAACTGAGGAAGAGTCTGTTGGTGCATCAACAAATCACCCTTATAGCTTTTCACCGCAGTAATCAAATGAAAATAATTGATACTGATTAAAACTAAAATAAACAAGAAAAATAGTGCTGTGATAATCATAAATGCAGGATGAGGAATTCAATCAACAGGAATGTTTCACTTAGTTTGTTCCCCGTCTAGATTCACAATTGAATTAGGAATGAAATAAGCCAAAATAAAGAAAAGTGAAATCGCAAAAAGAATACCACTAAATAAAGTTAAGAAGAAAATGCGGTATTTTTCTGCGCGAATTTCTTTAGCAATTCAGGATGGTAATTCAACATTGTTCAACTCTTGTTTAGTAAAGTTTGGTTTTAAAGGGGGTTGGGTTTGATTAATTTGGGTATCAATTGCTGAACTTTGACCAAAATTAATATGATTAGAACTTTTGGGTAGATCCATTATTTTTCTTTCCTTCTTTCTTGGACTTTTTCAGGATTAGTTTGAATTAAAAGGATTAAATTGACTTCGTTTTCCACATCATTCATTTCCTTTTCAAAGACCATTTTTTTTGCTTGTTCTTCATTTGAAAGTTTCGTACTTTGTTTAGTTCGAGCCTTTTTAAAAATTAAACTAAAGACAAACAAAAACAAAGCGATTCCTGCTAAAACAACAAAGATGATGTAGATAATCTCTTCTTTAATTGATACATCTAAAATTTGAATCGGAGTAAATAACACGACTTCTAACCTCGCTCTACTATTTATTGTACCTTACTTTTCAAAAATACGTTCAAATTGCAACGGTTGAATTGCGCCTTTTCTTTTGTGTGCAGAATTCTTATGTAACGTTTCAATTCGTTCAACTAATTGAGGATTATCATGACTTTTAGTTAATAAATAGCGATCAATCTCTTCATAGCTATAACCAATTTCGTTCTCATCAGTTTGTTCAGCTCATAAACCAGCAGAAGGCTTACGATCAATAATCCGTTGAGGAACATTCAAAAGTGATGCTGCTTGGCTAACTTCTCCTTTAAGTAAGTGAACCAAAGGAACAACATCAACACCACCATCCCCATACTTAGTAAAATAACCAATATACCATTCATCAGCATTATCAGTTCCTAAAACTAAGTAGTTTTTAGTTTGACCCACACCATAAAGGGTTGTCATTCGAAGACGAGCCTTTAAATTAGCAGTAGCTAAACTTGAAAGATCAAAGGTTTGATCTTTAATTGTCGAGGTAAGGGCATCAAAAGTTGAAGCTAAATCAACAGTTAAAGTTTTTAAATCACCGGTTTTGACAAGTTCTTCAACACATTCGTAATCTTCTTGACTAGAATAACAAGGCATTCAACAAGTTAAGTAGTGATCAGGAAAGGCTTTTTTAGCAATCATTGCAACCACAGCAGAATCAATTCCTCCACTAACACCAACCACAACCCCATCAGCATGAGCATTGTGAACAGTTTCTTGGATGAACTCCACTAAATAATCCAAATACGCTTTTAATTCCATTTCCTTTGACCCTTCTTTAATCAATTCATTCTAATTCATAATCAAAAATTTTCACGACATCCCCTGATTGAATTCCTTTTGCTCGTAACTGGTCATACAAACCAAGTTTTTTTAACTTTTCGTTAAACAATAACAAGTTATCACGAGTTGCTAAAGGGGTTCGTTGATAGATATTATAAATTGTTTTTCCAGAAAT
Source organism: Mesoplasma sp. JKS002658 (assembly GCF_023566355.1). Taxonomy (NCBI): domain Bacteria; kingdom Bacillati; phylum Mycoplasmatota; class Mollicutes; order Entomoplasmatales; family Entomoplasmataceae; genus Mesoplasma; species Mesoplasma whartonense. Next base: position 426,920 of record NZ_JAKNSW010000001.1, read on the forward strand.
TTCTCATTGTCCATTTCCTTTGTTCTGAATAATGATTTCTGGCTCCTCTTCACTAAATTTATAAACCTTCAAACCTTCGTTTAAATTTTGATCTGGTCATAAGCCAGAAAAAGTTGTTGTTTTTAAAGTCATCGCAATCAATGATAAAAGTTGATCAAGGTTAGTTTTTTTCATTCCTGAAATTTCAACCACCTTTTTGTCTTTAAAAAACTCCAGAATTGTTTCATCCATTAAATTTAGTTGCGCTTCATCTAAATCCATCTTGTTGAAAACAACAATTTCAGGACGAGCTGCTAATTGCGAATTATATTGAATTAATTCTTGGCGAATAATTTTATAATTATTAACTACATCTTCACTACCATAATTACCAGAGAAATCTAATACATGACAAATTACCTTGCATCGTTCAATGTGTCGTAAAAACTCGTGCCCTAATCCTTTTCCCAAACTTGCACCTTGAATCAACCCTGGTAAATCAGCAACAACAAACGTGCTCCCATCAAGAGCTCTTGTTACACCCAATTGGGGATTAAGAGTGGTAAAAGGATAGTCAGCAATTTCTGGTTTTGAATTAGAAATCGCTCGCAAGAGAGTTGATTTTCCCGCATTTGGCAACCCAATAAACCCTACATCAGCTAAAACTTTCAGTTCAGCACGAATTTCAAACGATTCTCCCATCATTCCCGCTTCAAAAATTGTTGGAGCCTTATTTCGCGAATTAGCAAACCTAGCGTTTCCTTTACCTCCCTTACCACCATGAGCAATAATTAGAGGTTGGTTAGGTTGGTTAATATCAGCAAGAACCCTACCAGTTTTGTGATCAATTAAAACTGTTCCTACAGGAACTCTAATCACCAAATCTTCACCATTGGCTCCGTGCATATTTTTAATATCACCTTTTTCACCATCCCTAGCCTGATAAAGTTTATTTAGTTTTAAATCTAATAAAGAGTGTTTTCCCTCATCCCCAACAAAGATGACATCACCACCATCACCACCATCACCACCATTAGGACCACCGTTGGCAACATAAAGTTCATGACGAAAACTAACAGCACCATTGCCGCCTTTACCAGCTCTAATCTGAAAATTTGCTGTATCAATAAACTTCATTGTCTCTCTCCATTTTCTTTGCCTTTATTATTGAAGGCAGGAATTGTAACATTGATCACATAGATAAGTCGGATAATCATGATCCACATTATTATCATCAAAAACCTGCCAAGCTTTTATTGGTTCTTTTAAGTAATTTTCTAGTTCCTGGTCACTTAACTGATGTTTTAATGCCTTCACCACATCCCCAATCAGTGGTGGATAATTTTTCCGAACATAAGTAATTTCACCCTCACCACACCAAGAACAAGTCAAGTTAAAAACTTGACGCATAACATCTTTATAATCGCGAAATAATTCATAATCAATTTGATTAAATTGCATCTAATTCTCTCATCCATTCAAGATAACGTTCAATTATTTCCTGTTCGCCATCACTATAATTATAGGGCAATTCATCAGTTAAACCATTTAATTGATAAACAACTTTTATGATCGCTTTTGCTAATAAAGTAAAGTCAAATTTTTGGTTAAAGGGAAAGGCTTTAGCATAAACATTAACCATAATTTGTTTTGCCATTTCTAATAATTGGGGACTAAGAGAGTTTAAGAAACTATCAAGTTTTTCAATAACTTTCATTGGCACCATTTCTTGAGTGTCTAAGTCAAATTTTTCAGGATTGAAAGAAAAAGTTTCGTTATTTTTTTGATAGGTAAAATCATAATCAATTTGTTGTTCACACAAAAAATAACACAAAATCATTTTTAATTCATTAGGAAGATGACTTTGTAAAACTTCATTGCTTTCATCAAGATAAGAACGCAAATTTACTGATTGTAACGCTTGCATTAAACCAATCTTTTCCATCAATGCCAATTCACGACTATTAATTAAGGCAAAAATTTCTTTAGGAGTTAAATTATGCGTTTCATTATCAAGTTGATCAAAAGGAATTTTAGCTTTAATTTTTAATAGTTTTGCTTCAAAATCAGCAGGAATATATGGCATTGAAAGTTCTAAATTAATCAAGCGCAAAGCTTCCTGATATTCTTTTGTTTTCATTAACATTTGTAATTCTTTTAGTTTTTCTTCATAAAAATTCACAAAAAACACTTCCTTTTTATAATAAAAAATCATGCACGAAGGCATGACTAAGCTCCAAAATGGTGCCCACGAGAGGGTTCGAACCTCCGACCTCATGCTTAGAAGGCACGTGCTCTATCCTACTGAGCTACATGGGCGTTTTCCACAAATGAATAATACCATTAATTAGGGTGGAAAACAAACCTATTTTAGACGATTCTTCTTAAAAGCCAGGAGTTTATTGATTAAATAAAACGTTGAGTAATAGTCATCGTTCTGCTTACTATACTGTTCGATATTTAACTGTTTATCAAGTTTTTTAATGGCGCTATTCAACTCTTTGATATCGCTTTTTTGAAAGGCTAAGCCATCACTTTGGTAAGGACCAAAACAAATTAAATAGTATTTAATAATTTCTTCTAAAGAATAGTCCATCTCTTTAACAATTTTAGGTTCTAATGAAATCAAGAAAGAAATTATTCGGAGAACTTCTTTTAACTGCATTGTTAAATCTTTATTCTTTTTATTATTTTCTTCAAGAATAGTTTTTAATTCTTGAGATGTGAGAAAAATTGTGTCTAAATTGTCAACTCAATAGTTGTTATTAGTTTGAAAGCGGTGTTGTTCATCTTCAGAAAATAATTTCAAAGAATTAACTAAGGCCACTTTTTTTCGCATAATAAATAAATCTTCAGCAGCAGGACAATCAAGTGATGTTTGTTGAACTAAACGTAAGTATGAAACTGCATATAAAATTCCATTGATAAACTTTTCCAGCCTATGAGCAGAAAACTTAATTTTGTTAACTCGAGGCAAATGATTGTAATACTCAATAATTGTTTTAGGATTGAAATCTTTGGTTAAAATTGGATATAAAAAGTCAGGTGAAGCAAACTTGAGGGTTTGAAAAGTCGCAGTTTCATCGTACTCTGAATCTAACTCTTGAATAGAATCGTTTTGAAGAGTAATTAATCATTCTGCTTCACTTTTTAAAATAATATCAAGGTAATTATGTAATAATGCGTTTAATTCCACTTCTGATTCGAGTTGGTCTAAAGCACGAATATTATCTTTCAACAAAATACTTGTATATTTCGATAATTGATAAACACTTTTGAAACGTTCATCTAACTCTAACTTTCGTCAATGATCTTCATTAAATGAAAATAACATCGCTTGAAAATCTTCATCACTTGCTAAAGTATCTAACAAAGGGGCCACAAAAGTTTTTTCACTTTCACTCAACACGCGACCACTAATTAAAGCAGCATGGATGTTTTCTTTATTAAAAACTTGGTTAATATTTTGATAAATTAATTCTGGAGTGGTCGGGTTAACAATTAATAAAGTCAATAAAAAGGGATAAAGAGCAGAAAAATAAGGTTTATCAGGAGTGTTTTTATTTTCTAAATTAATATCATACCGATTTTTAAAACATAGTTGCATTAAAATCATGAAAATTAAATCACCATCAATTGCTAAGTCATCTTTTGAAACAAAAGAGTGATCATTAATGTAAGGAAAGATAATTTTTTCTAATAGTTGTTGAGTTCTGATTGACTGATTATTAACTTTTAAATCAACCTTATTTTCCGAATCTTTGTAGACAGTTCTAAATAAAAGAGAATAGTTTTTAAGAATATAATCAGAGAGCTCTTGAATATTTGATGACTCAATACTGGTTAATTCCTTACCTGTGTAAAGTTGATATTGAAATAACCCATAATAAGTAATCCGAAAAATTTGTTCAATAACCACTTTATCATCTGCTGATAAATCTAAAAATGATGGTTCATCTTGGACATAATCATTGATTGCTCACCAAAAATTCGAATCTTGTTTTTTATACATGTGCTCTCCTAATCCATCAATCCAGCTTCATAAAGTTTCTTGAAGTGCCCTGGTTTATTTTTTAATTCCTCAAAAGTTCCTTTTTGTGTTACACCTTTTTTAGGTTCTAGAACAAGAATTTGGTCAACATCCTTAATTGTTGATAACTTGTGAGCAATCGTTACTGAAGTTTTATTTGCAATTAACTTATTTAATTCAGCTTGAATTTCTTTTTCAACAATATTATCTAAAGCAGAAGTGGCTTCATCTAAAATCACTAAGTCAGGATCCTTTAAGAAAATTCGCGCAATTACTAACCGTTGTTTTTGTCCTCCAGAAAGTAAAAAACCTCTTTCTCCTAAAATCGTCTCATAAGCTTCTGGCAAGGACATAATAAAATCGTGTAAATTAGCTTTTTTAGCAGCAGCGATAATTGCTTTCTTGCTAGCATTAAAAATTCCATACGCAATATTTTCTCAGAAATTTCCATAAAACATTTGTGGATTTTGTTCTACATATCCCACCTTAGCTAAATAATCAGGTAAGTTCAAACTTTTTAAATCATCAGTTCCGTTAATTAAAACTTTTCCTGTTGTTGGGTCATACAACCGAAGTAACAAACGACCAATTGTTGATTTACCACTTCCAGTTTCACCAACAAAAGCATAAGACTTTCCTTCTTCTAATGTAAAAGTGGTTGATGGAATAATAATGTTATTTAAGTCTTGAGGATAAGCAAATGAAACTTCTTCAAAAACAATGTTTCTAATTTCATCAACCTTTTTTCCTTCGATATTGGGAAGAATCTGAGGTTTTGGTTCGGTCAATTGACCAATTCGGTCAGCACAGTTAGCAGCTCTGGCCGCTGCTCTCAAAGTTTGTATCATCATAATAATTGGTAAAGACAACATACTTAAGTTAGGTAAAAATGTTACCAAAATACTTGCTAACTGGTCAGGATTGCTTTGATATTTACCAATAGCAATCAACAAAATAATTGTTGAAAGAAAAGAATCAGCAATAAAAATTCAAGTATTTAGTGTTACTGAGAGAACAACTTGTTTATTTCCCTTTTTTGAATAAACAGCGTTCTCAGCAACATTTCGTTGAATTTCTTCAACTTCAGTTCCTGATGACTTAATTAAGGTAATGTTATTAATTCGATCAGTCATATCAGCATCAATATCACGTTTAATATCAAACATATAAATTAAGGCGCGACGGAAATATATAAAAATAACAAAAGCAACTAAAAGAACAATCACCAGATATCCAAGTGCAATTCCTGTTAGCATCGCGTTTTTTGTAAATAAAATTACAACTGCTGAAATTACTGCAGCAATTAAATAAATAATATTAGTTAAAAATTGTTGAATCCCTAATGATAACCCTTCAGTATCAGCAACTAAACGAGTTAGAATATTTCCACTAGCATGATCAAAGAAGAAATCAATATCTTGATCAACTAAACTATTAAGAATTTCTAACCGTTGTTGAATTTCAACCTTCATCGCAAAAACTCCGATTGTGTAATCAGTTAAATACTCAAAAATACACAAGAAAAACAACGCCACACCAGTAACTGCAATTCAACTATATCAATGCATTGTGATACCTAAAAAAGTATCAGTTTTTGTTGTTGTCGAAGTTAACAAACCAGCAATTTGTGAAGCAGCCAAAGGCGTCAAGGTGGCAGTAATTCCATTAAGAATAGTTATGATTACCATCAACCAGAAAAGTACTGGATTCTCTTTAGCGTTATCCAGTACAATTCGAATGAAACTGCCCATTTTTTTTCATGAAAAATCACGATCAGTATTACGAAAATGGGGGTTGTTAACATACTTATCAGTAACTTTACTAGTTGTTTTACTGCTGGTTGGTTTGATTAGTAGTAATTCTTCGTTTTCCATAAGGTTTTCCTTTCTATTTCATTAATCCAGCTTCATATAAATCTTTGAAATGACCAGGTTGTTTTTTTAATTCTTCAAAACTACCCACTTGGGTAATTCCTTTTCCTGGAACTAACACAATAATTTGATCAGCATTCTTAATAGTTGATAGTCTGTGAGCAATCGAAACTGTGGTACGATTTTGCATTAGCTTATTTAGTTGACCTTGAATTTCTTTTTCAACAATATTATCTAAAGCAGAAGTGGCTTCATCTAAAATTAATAATTCAGGATCTTTTAAAAACATTCGCGCAATTACCAAACGTTGTTTTTGTCCTCCAGATAACATAAATCCCCGTTCACCAAGAATCGTGTCATACTTATCTGGTCAAGTTTGAATAATTCGGTCCAAATCAGCTTTTTTACATGCTTCTATTACTTGTTCGTTGGTTTTATCTGCAGTTCCATAGCGCACATTTTCTCAAATGTTTCCTAACAAAATTTGGGGTTCTTGTTCCACATAACCGACATGATCAAGATAACTTGATAAATGAATATCTTTTAAATTAATATCATTATTAATTAAAACATCTCCATAGGTTGGATCATAAAAACGCAAAAGTAATTTAGAAATTGTTGATTTACCAGCTCCAGTTTCACCAACAAAAGCATATTTTTTTCCTTGTTCAAAAGTAAAGTCAGTTTTTGGCAAAATCACCTTAGTTGGTTTTTCAGGATAAGCAAAGACCACATCTTTAAAAAGAATATTCCCATTGATACTGTCAAGATAAATTCCTTCTTTATCCTGCAAGTGAGTATTAATATTTGATTTTGAATAAAGAATTTGCGCAGTTCTCTCTGCAGAAGTTGAAGCAATAATGATTCCTGATAGTACCCGAATTACTTGCATCAAAGGACCAATCATCACTGCTGAAATCAACAAGAAGGCAGGGAGTTTAGTAATTAATAAGGTTGTATCGTTTTTATAAATTATCGCTGCTGCGATAATTAACACAATCTGGATTGAAGAAATCCCAATAATTAAAATCGCAGTTAAAATCGCTTGAAGATTAACCATTCGTTTGTATGCTGAAGCATACTCCTTATGTTGATCGACAAAACCTTTTTTTTCGTATGCTTCAGTTCCAGAAGTTTTAATTAACTGCACAGTGCTAATGCGGTTGATAACTGTTCCATTAACCTTGGTGATTACATCACGAGCTTTAAACATCAGTTTTCTTAAACTACCAAAAATAGCTAACATTATTGCAATAATTAAAACAAACATTACAATAATTACTAAACTTAATTTTCAATCCATCACAAAGGCCATAATGATTGCAGCAATAGTGGTAAAGACCGCTGAAAGAAAAGCAGTTGGAATTGCTTGAGACTGATCACCAATAATTTGAGTATCAGAAACAACTTTGGTTAAAATATCACCAATTTTTTTATCAGAATAATAACTCATATCCTGAGTTATTAGACGGGCAAAAGAACGATCTCGTAAATCAACTTCAATATATTTACCCAAAAAACCAGCAATCGCTGTTCCTGCAAAAGTAGTAGTAGCAACAATAAAGAGTAAAGCAATTTGCAAACCCATATACGCTTCTCAAGAAATATCTCAAATTGGTTTTAAATCACTAGATAACTGGTCATAAGGAATTTGTTTAAACGTGTCAGAATTCTTCCAAATTACCACCTTAGTTAAATTATTGATGATATAAGGCCCAAAAGCAGAGGCCACTGAAGCAAGCAAAAGCAAAATTAAGATAGCTAAACCATACGGTCACTTCTTAATAAAGTAAGTAGAAACTAACTTAAAAAACCCAATCTTAGGGGTTTCAATTACAGGTTCAATGTCTTCATCATCATCTCTTTGTTCCCTTCAGTTTTGAAAAAAACGGACAAGTCGAGTCTTTCAAGGAGTTTCAGGAGCGATTGAGTTATCAATTTTTCGGTTAATAGAACCTTCTTCAGGATTGTCATTTTTTAGCAGTTTTTTGTCCTCGGAGCTTGGACTTTCTGACATAATTATCTCCTTTCCTGAATGTATTTAAAAGATTATAACATTTAGAAAAACAAAAAAATAGTGAACAGTTTCACTATCTCCATCTTTACAAATCTTTTAAAACATCACTTGAAGATTCGATCAACTTTGCTCCAAGTTTAATCAAAGTGTTGTTAGCACGGTTCTTTACATCAATACCTAAAGGTAAAACAAAAAGCGATCCATTCTCAGTTAAACCTTGTTCAATTATTGGAATTAAAGGACTTTTTTTAGCAACCTCAATCACAACAGTTGCCGTAGCAAGAGTTACTAATAGTCGAGTTATAAAGGCTACCTGATTATTGTTTAAATTATATCCTTCACTAATAATTAAACCATCACTGTTATCATGAACAGATGCGATTGTATCTGTAATCAGAATATAGTTTGAAGAAGTTTCTTGAATTAAACAGTTGATATAACCAGACATCAGGTTTAAGTTTGCAAGTAAAAAAGTTTTATGTTCTTTTTTGAAATTATTCACCAATCGTTCAAAACTTTGTTGGTTACAATTTTCAATTTTATCTTCGTAAATAAAACTAAAAATTTTATAATAATTAACTAACAGGTCAATTTTGCCTTTATAAAAAAGGACAAAAGGTGGATGATGACTATTTTTCAAGTTAGTTGGATATAATGGATTGATAATTGTTAAATAGTCACAATTGATGCGTTGTTCAACTGATTCTAATTCTTGTTGACTAATCTTTTCTTTTTTATCCAAAGCTTCATAAATTTTATCCCACTCTCCGTGGTACTTTAAACTAAAGTATAAAAGAACTTTGTCCATTTCTATGCCAAATAAAAAACTTTATTAGCAATAATATCGTTGATTATAGTTTTAAAATCTTTGCCTGCATAGGAATTAACTCGGCCTTCAATGCCAATACATGCTTGATCGTGCAAAACAAACTCATCAGTCAATTGAGTTGATCAAACCTTAACACTAATTAAATCATCATGATGTTCGTGCTCGTGTTTTTCTTTTGCTTTGTAAGGTTTAGGAACCTTTAAAAGAAACTTATAAAGACTTTTGTTACCATCAGGAGTGGTGTAAACAACTTCTGCATCTCCTTCTAAAGTTCCCATCATTATTACATTATTCATATTTTTTCCTCCGTTATAGAATAAGAAAAAAACCAAAACTTTTCTCATAAAGTTCTGGATTTTAATTACTTATTTAGTTTTAATTGCTAAGAGATCTTTAATTGGTTTATAAGTTCTTCGGTGCAAGTTGGTCACACCATTAGTCATTAATCCTTGTAAATGAGCTTTTGTTCCATAACCAACATTATGTAAAAAATTATAATCAGGATACTGAGAGTGATACTGATACATAATATGATCACGAGTAACTTTTGCTAAAATACTGGCTGCAGCAATCGATAAAGAAAGGTTATCACCCTTAATTATTTTTTGAGTTTTAATCGAAAAATCATGTGGTAATTGTTCTCCATCAATCAAAGCTAGAGTTGGTTGAACCTTTAAGTCAAGCAAAGTTGACTGCATTCCATAAATACTTGCCTGCTTGGGATTTAATTTTTCAACCATACGCGTATCAATTACCACAATTGAATAGGCAATTGCCACTTTTTTAATCACTTTAAACTGCTTTTCACGCTGTTGAATTGTCATTTTTTTAGAATCTTTAATCAAAGAAGAAGAAAAGCTTGAGGGAAGAATTACACTAGCCACAACTAACGGACCCGCTCAAGCGCCCCTTCCAGCTTCATCACTACCTGCAATTATTAAATTATCTTTACGAAATTGTTGATCAAAGATTCAACCAAAATTATCACTCTGAACTGACATCACTTTTGTTTTCTACTTGATCTGGTTCTTCTTTATTAGGATTAACTTCTAATTGAGCAATTAATTCAGGAGTTTCATAACTAATTCGCCCCAATTTTCCGTTTTGAACGTCGCGTAAGAAGGTTTTCATTACCCGTTCAACATCATAAACATCTTCTAAAAGCACTCATTTATTCTTTTTAGCAATTTTTTCAAAAATTCGGTAAGTATCTTTAATTTCAATTGGTGGTAAAAAGTTTAACCTAGTTTGATAAACTTCTTTGACCTTATCAGGATAATTATTAAAAACATAACGCATTGCTCGAGCAGCCATTCTTTCACGAGGAAAGACATCTTCTTTCACAGCATTAATTAAAACTAAGTTAGTAGCAATCGATTCATTAGGAATCTTAGAGGGCATAATTCCTGGTGTATCAATTAAAGTGATATTTTTAGTTAAAACAATCCGTTGTAATCCTCTGGTTAAACCTGGTTTATTTCCCGCCTTTACCCGTTTATCTTTAACGATCTTGTTAATAAAAGTTGATTTTCCCACATTTGGTAAACCGATAATCAATGCATTTAACTGCGGATTAACAATTCCTTTTTGATGTTGCTTTTTTCTAGTTTTGGCAGTCACTTGGTTAATTATTCCCACTAACTGATCAGTCAAATTCTGACTAGTTTTTTCCACTAAAAGAAAAGAATCGCCCTGCTCTTGAAAATGTTCCATTCACTCTTTAGTAGCCAGGGGGTTGGCCAAGTCAATTTTACTAATAACATAAACCACAACCTTATTTTTTAACAAGTTTCTAAATAAGGGATTTTGTGAAGAATAAGGTGCTCGAGCATCAATCACTTCAACAACAACATCAACAGCGGTAATTAATTGTTCGATTTCTTTCAAGGTTTTATTCATATGACCAGGAAATCAGTTTTGTGCACCACTCATCAAAATCACTCCTTTAAACTTCCTAAATTATACTATATTTAGTTTTTATATTTAGAAAAGAAAAGAACCATTAAAATGGTTCTAATTGTTTTATTTAGTTGAAGGTTCTGGTTTTTTGGTTGGTAAAACCTCTTTAATTCGAGCAGCTTTACCTTTCAACTTACGAATGTAGTAAATTCTTGATCGACGAACACGTCCACGTTTAACTACTCTAACTTCATCAATAATTGGTGAATGTAAGGGGAAGGTTCTTTCCACAAACACACCATTAGATATTTTTCGAACAGTTACTGAATAACTAATCCCTGATCCTTGGGTTTTAATTACCAATCCTTCAAAAGATTGAATTCGGTATTTTTCCCCTTCTTTAATTTTGACATCAACACAAATAGTATCTCCAGAATTAAAGTCTGGTAAATCATCACGTAATTGATTATTTACAAGATCATAGTTTGATTGCATCGTTTTAGTTTTGATTGAACTCATATTATTTTGCTCCTTTCGTTTTTAACTCTTTTAAAATCTTTAATTGGTCTTTAGATAATTTAACTTCATTGATTAAATCAGGTCGCTTGGTATAGGTGTTATATAGCTGACTGAATTCACGAAATTCTTTAATTTTTTGATGATGACCACTGACTAACACTTCTGGGACTGGTTTATCTTTTCAAACCAATGGTTTGGTATAAACATCGTAGTCTAATAAATCATTTTCAAAACTATCGTTAAGATGAGATTCAACTTGAATCACATCAGGAATAACTCTAGTAATTGAATCTAATAAGACTAAACTTGCAATCTCTCCACCAGTCATCACATAATCACCAATTGATATTTCTGCATCAACATAGTTTAAGATTCGCGCATCAATTCCTTCGTAGTGTCCACAAATAATAATCAAGTGTTGATAACTCTTCGCATAATTGCGAGCAGTTGTTTGGGTTCAAGTTTGTCCCTGTGCAGAAGTCAAAACAACATAACTTTCAGGAGTCTTAACCTTTTGAATTGCTTCATAAACTGGAGGAGCCATCATGACCATTCCCGCTCCACCACCATATTGATAATCATCAACTTGGTGGTGTTTTGAAGTAGCAAAATCCCGAATATCAATCACTTCAACTTCAATTAACCGACTCTTAATCGCACGACTAATAATTGATTGGTCAATATAAGTCTTAATAACTTCTGGAAATAAGGTAAGAATTGAAAACTTCATTTAAATTAACCTCTCCAAGTGTTGAACATAAATCTTTTGCTCATTGTCATCAATATTAACAACATACTCTGCCACATTAGGAATTCAAACTTCTTGGTTATCTCAAAAAAATTGAAACAAATCATAAAGCCCATTATTCATCACTGCACTAACCTTAACATTCACTTGATGATTATCTAATTTAAAAACAATTTCATAACTCAAATAATCAGGAGTTGATGTAAACAAATTATCTGTTTTTAAACTATAAATATCAGCATTTTTTAAGCGTTCTGCACTTGATAAAGAATCAATATCTCTAAACTTTATTACCAAAAGATTGACTTGCGATTGTGAATAACTCTCAATCCTTAATGGTTGCATAATCCTATACTCATCTTCATAAAAGAAGAAGTGAGTGGCTAATTGTTCATCAACAAGAATTAAGTTCTTCGCTAATAAAACTTTAATACTACCCTTTCGACCAAAAGTATTGACAACATTACCAATTTTAATTAATGATTCTAAATTCATCAAAGACCTTATTTTTATTTAGAAGCTTTTTTTGCTTCTAATTTTTGGTTATGTAATTCTGTCATAATACCTTCTTTAGAAAAAAGACTTCTGACAGTATCTGTTGGTTGAGCACCATTTTGTAATCATTTTAAAGCTAACTCTTTATCAATTTTCACATCATCTTTTAACGGATCAAAAGTGCCAATTAATTCAATATATTTACCGTTACGATTCACTCTTGAATCAGCAGCAACAATTCTGTAAAAAGGAACTTGTTTCTTACCAATTCTTTTTAATCTCAGTTTAACCATTTTTACCTCCCTAAATAAAATTCATACTCATTTTATAAGGTTTTAAAGATGGTGTCAAGTATTTTTACTTAACAGGATAATTAGAAAATAAAGTCTGATTTTTTAAAACTTTCAAAGAAAATTATTTATGATACTGTTCATGACCAATAATCTTTAAAGCACGATAAATTTGTTCAGCAAGAATGAGACGAAACAATTGATGAGGAAAGGTAATTTTGCCAAAACTTATTCGCGGATAATTCATCTTAAATGCTTGATCATAACCATCAGAAGGACCGATTACTAGTAACAACTTACCAGTTTTTAAATCCTTATTCTTAGCAATTGCCTGAGCAAACTCTTCACTACTAAGCATAGGAGCATCAACATCTAATAAAATAACTTCATAATCAGAAAACTTGTTAATTTTTTCTTGAAGTAAATTAGAATTAACTTCTAAATTAACCTTTGTCTCTGCTTGATAGTTTTCTTTTAATTCAATCACTTCAAAGTTAATTTTCTTTTGAATTTTTGCTTGATAAAAATCAAACAACTGCTGAAACAAACGATTATCAAGTTTACCAAAACACAAAATTTTAATAAACATTAAAAACCAAAAGGTAGGTTACCCTTACCAAAAGCGCCCATACCGCCCTTCTTAAATTGTTTGGTTAACTGTAAAACTTGTTTCTTACCTTTATCAAAATTATTCAAAAGTTCGTTAAGTTCTTTTTCGTTACGACCAGATCCTTTAATAATCCGTTGTTTTCGCGAAATTGATTTTAATAACTTCGGTTCACGACGTTCTTTAATTGTCATCGAATCCATTAAAATAGTAAAAATAACCAATCTTCGTTGCGCTTCTTCGATTTGCTGATCGTTAATCTTACCATTTAAACCAGGAATCATTTTCATAATTCCTGATAAGTTACCAATTTTAGCAGTTTGAGCAAGTTGATTTCGTAAATCTTCTAAGTCATATTGACCCATAAACATTCTTTTCATTGTTTTTTCAATCGAACGTTCATCAATGTTTTCAATTGCCCTTTCAAATAAAGTTTCAATATCACCCATTCCCAAAAGACGGTCAGCCATTCGTTTTGGATAGAAAGGCGATAACGCGTTAAGTTTTTCTCCTTCACCGATGAATTTAATTGGTAACTTAGTCATATAAGCAATTGAAAGCGTGGCTCCCCCGCGAGCATCACCATCTAATTTAGTAATAATTACTCCGCTTAATTTCAAAAGTTCATTAAACGCGTTAGTAACATCAATAATTTCTTGACCAATCATGCCATCAACAACTAACAAAATTTCTGATGGAGACGTAGTTTTTCTTAACTGATTTAATTCATCCATCAATTCCTTGTCGATTTGTAATCGACCAGCTGTATCAAGAATCACCACATCATAATTATTTTCTTCAGCATAAATTAAAGCTTGCTTAGCGGTTTTAACTGGATCTTGTTTACCTTGTTCAAAAACAGGAATGTTTGTTTGTAATCCTAATTCTTTTAATTGATCAATTGCTCCGGGACGATAAACATCCAACCCTACTAACAAAGGCTTCTTACCTTGCTTTTTTGCCAATAAATAAGCAAGTTTATTTGCCGTAGTAGTTTTTCCTGAACCTTGCAATCCAACCATCATAATCACTGATGGTTTGTGGTTTAATTCCAGAGGTTGGTTTTCTTTACCCAAAATCTGTTGCAACTCATCATGAACAACCTTGATTAGTTGTTGTTGAGCATTGACACCTTCTTCAATATAACCTCCAACAACTTTTGCTTGAATTTTGCTAATTAATTCCTTAACTACTTCATTATTCACGTCAGCCTCTAATAAAGCTAACCGAATTTCAGTTAAAGTATCTTTAATATTTTCTTCGCTTAGAGTAGCTTGATTCACTTTCTTCTCTAAACTTTTTTTCATTCTTTTTGCTAAGAAATCACCAAATGCCATTTTTATTTCTCCTTTAAATTATTATTTTGTAGGTTTAAGGTTCAACTTTGAATTGCTGTCACGAGTTTTTTCCCAAACTTTTGCGCTTTAACTGAAGAAATTCCTTCAATCAATAACTCGGTGTTAACACTATAAAAACTCACAACCAATTTCCCGATTTGTTTGTCAGTGATTAATTTAAGATCAGCAATATCTTCCAAACCAATTCTTTTAACCTTACTCCCCAAAGCATTCATCCGACTAACCAAGAAAAGACGAGAAGTTGAACAAGCAACTAGATTTAATTGTCCTTCAACTAAACAAACAATTGCACTAAGCAATTGTTCATGATCAAAAAGATAATTTTCCAATACTTGAAATTCACTTTTTTCACTCAATTCTTGTCCGAGACCATCCACAACAGCAATTTGTTCTTGCAAGTTTTCACCAGTTTGCATTCTTGTTAAAACCACTTTCTTTTATAATTTTAATACATTCTAGTTAATAAAAAAATAAAGCAGTTTTGCTATTTTATTACTACAGTTTCGCGGTGTTCGCGAATCAAGGTTAAAGTAATGTTACCTGGAATAGAAACTTCTTTTAATCTAGTAGAAATCTGGTCAATTAATTCCATCATGTGATAGTCATCAACTTTGACTGGATCAACAAGCACCCGTACTTGTCGACCCGACTGTAGCGCATAACTTTTGACCACTCCAGGAATATTGTTACAAATTTCTTCAATTTCTGTAATTCGTTGCACAAAATCTTCTAATTGCTCATTTCGTGCTCCGGGGCGAGTCGCACTGAGAGCATCAGCAATTGCAACAATTGCAGCAGTCATACTTGTTTTGGCAACATCTTCATGATGAGCAGCAATCGTATTCACAACCACTTCATTCTCACCATACTTCCGAGCCACTTCAACCCCTAACTCAACGTGATTTCCTTCTTGTTCAAAATCAAGCGCTTTACCAATATCGTGCAACAATCCACTTCTGATTGCTACGCGTTCATCTAAGCCTAGTTCTGCAGCAATTGCCCCGCTGATTTTCGCCACTTCAATTGAGTGGAGTAAAACATTTTGACTATAACTAGTACGATACTTTAACTTTCCGACTAACTTCACTAGTTGTAAATCCATATCATAAATCCCTAACTCTTCAGTGACTTCACATCCAGTTTGATAAATTAATTCATCAAGTTTTTGAGTTTGGGCAATTAGTTCATTTTCAATTCGCACTGGTTGAATCCGACCATCACTGATAAGTTTTTCCAAGGTTTTGATTGCAATTTCTCGGCGAATCGGGTTAAAACTTGAAATCATGATTAAATCAGGAGTATCATCAATGATCACATCAACTCCCGCATACTGCTCAAAAGTTTTAATGTTCCGCCCGTCTTTACCAATAATTCGACCCTTCATTTGTTCGTCAGGAATCTTGATTGTACTTGTAGTACGAAGTTGCACAAAATCTGTTTTAAACTTTTCTAGAGCATTAATTAGAATATTAACACTCATCTCGTGTGCTTTCTTAGTTGTTTCTAATTCCTTTTGACGTAAATAACGACTAATTTCTTGACTCTTTTGTTCTTTAATTTCCTTAAATAGTTTTGCTTCAGCTTCACTTGGAGTTAAAGTTGCAATTGAGCTTAGATCAGTGATTAAGTTTGTTTTTTTACTCTCGAGCAAGCGAGTTTGCTCGTTTAATTCTAAAGTCTGTTCATTAAGTTCATTTTCTTTAGTCATTAACTCACTTTTTAATTTTTCTAAAGTTTTGCGTTGATAATCAAGAGTAGCTAGTTCTTGGTTTAAAAAACTTCGTAAATCATCATTTTGTTGATTCAACAATTTTTCTTTTTCTTTCAGGGTTTTATACCCTTCCCCTAAAATTTTTTGTCGTTCTTTTTTGGCTGCTTTTTGAGCTAAATCACGACTTTTTTGAGGTGATTTTTTCTTAAGCAAATACCAGATTATCTTTAATGCTACTAGTGTCAAAATAAAAAGAACTAAAAAGACTATAGCAATAATTTTTCATGTCATAAAACTCCTTTAATAAAAAGGAAAGTGTTGATCGTTTAGACCATAAGATTATAGCGGATTTTTAGAAATTTTATTAGGTTTAAAAAATTAATTAATTCCTTGAATAATCAAGGTTTTTTAACTCAAAGAATTATTCAATTGTGATTTTAAGTTTTTTCATCAATTTCAATGAGTATCAGAGTAGTTTTTGATAATAAAAAACTACCTCACTATTATAAATAGTGAGGTAGTTGTTCGTTTTTGACTTACAATTTTGAAACTAAATCGAAGAATAAAACTAACATCTCACTCTGATTAGTGTTTAATAACTATTGTAACTGAACCTATTCTTGTGATCCTGATAACGCTGAAATAATAATTTCTAATTCTCCAGTGTATTTAGTAGAATCTGTTTTTGCGACAATAACTAATTTTCCAGCAGCTTCAGTTGTAGGAGCAACAAAATTTTCTTCACCTTCTTTAACTTGAACTTGATCTTCTAAGTCTTTGTTAGCAGCAATTGCTAAGAAAGCGTTAAGAGCATCTGCAGCAGTCATTTCTCCTGAACCAGTAATTGTTTTATCCAATCCTTGCACAGAACCTAGGTCAATAGTATCAGCTTTGTAATCAATAGTAATTGTTAACTCTCCAGTGTATTTAGTAGAATCTGTTTTTGCGATAATAACTAATTTTCCAGCAGCTTCAGTTGTAGGAGCAACAAAATTTTCTTCACCTTCTTTAACTTGAACTTGATCTTCTAAGTCTTTGTTAGCAGCAATTGCTAAGAAAGCGTTAAGAGCATCTGCAGCAGTCATTTCTTCTGAACCAGTAATTGTTTTATCCAATCCTTGCACAGAACCTAATTCAATTGTCTCGGGAACCGGGTTTTTATTTCCATCTCCACAAGCAACCACAGTTGCAGTACTAGTAGCAGTTAACCCAACTGCTCCCAAAATTGTTAATAATTTTCTCATTATATTTTCCTCCTATAACGATGTTTCTTAAATTTAATTTGGTAATCGTGTCTGTCAAAAAATTCTTCCAGATATTCTCTAAAACAAACAAAATCACAAACTAACTTCATCTACTTTGATTAAACCATAAAAATAAAGCAATAAAACTAACAAATTAAAATAATTGCTTCAAGTGATTTTCTTAACTTTCATTTAATTGCTTACTTGGTTTAAAAGTTCGCTAATTTGCTGAATAATCGAAGTTTTTTGCTCCAAATGACTATTTAATCATTCTTTCAAGTTTTCTTTACCCTGACCAATTTTTTCTTTTTGATAAGAATATCAAACCCCAGATTTTTGAATAATTTCATATGTAGTGGCCAAATCAATTAATTCACTATCACCATCAATACCTTTATTATAGTTAATGGTGATGATTGCGGTTTTAAAAGGTGGGGCAACCTTGTTTTTTACAATCTTAATCTTAACTTTATTACCAATCGCTTCACCATTCTTTAATAAAATCTCACCTTTTCTTGTTTCAATTCGTAAAGATGAATAAAATCGCAACGCTCTTCCTCCTGAAGTAACTTCAGGATTACCAAACACAACCCCAACCTTCTCACGAATTTGATTGATAAAAATTACTGTGGTATTGGTTTTAGCAATCGTCCCATTAACCTTGCGTAACGCTTTAGACATCATTCGTGCTTGTAAACCAATCGATTGGTCACCCATTTCCCCTTCAAATTCACTTTTAGGTACCAAAGCAGCCACACTGTCTAAAACAATTAAATCAATTTGGTTGGATTTAACTAACATTTCTAAAATATCTAAAGCTTGTTCACCATATTCTGGTTGACTGACCAAAAGATTATCAATATCCACCCCAATCTTTTGCGCATAACGCGGATCAAGAGCGTGTTCAGCATCAATAAATGCTGCTATTCCGTTGCTTTTTTGACACTCGGCAATCGCATGCAATCCCAGGGTTGTTTTACCACTAGATTCGGGACCATAAATTTCAGTAATTCTTCTTTTAGGATATCCCCCAATTCCAATGATGTTATTCAACAATAATGATCCTGAAGAAATTGCTTCATTATGATTTTTTAAATCACTTTCACCAAGTTTAATAATCGTGCCTTTGCCAAAAGTTTTTTCTAAATCTTTCAACAAAACTCTTAGTTTTTCATCATCTCAAATTGTGGCGGAATTATCAACTTCTTTTTTACTCATTTGACTTAGAACCTCAGTTTTTTCTACTTTGTTTTCGATTTTTAAATTTTCCATTTTTCTCTCCCCCGAAGAATAAGGAAAAATTAGGTTAAAAGTTCTAAAATTTTATTCAATGCAAAGATGATTGCTGCGATTTTAAAGGTTTCACGATTAACATCAGGAGTATCAGGAAGTGAAAACGGGTAAACAAAAGTTTGATTATGATAATAAAAACCAATAAAACTAAAAAACGGTGGTTGATTTTCACTCACATTTCGATCAGCATTACCACTAAAGCCAACACAAAGATCAACTTCTAATATTTTAGCTCCATGAAGGACCATTTCTTGAACACAGGCTGTAGAAATTGCTCCTTTTTTAGCAAGAATAACAGGATTAACTTGCAAAAGTTTGACTTTAACTTCATTAGTGTAAGAAACAATCGCTCCGTTAAAAACCTGACTTGATCCTGGAATATTAGTCAAAGCATTAGCAAAACCGCCTCCAGTAAATGATTCACAAGCACCAATCTTGATTCCTTGAGACGAACAAACTTCAATTACTTGTCTTGCTTTAACTTGAAGTTCTGCATTCATCAAATCAATCCTTACCTTATTCTTACCTTTTTTAAACCTTTAATGAATTCAACGAATTAAAAACTTAAAAAAGATAATGAGATTTACATAACCCACGTTCTGTTCTAATTGCTTAGCTTAACTATCTATCTATAACTAATGTTATCCACTTGTTGATTCGGCTTCTCTCTAAGTGATTCCTCTACCAAAATTTGAGTTTCTTACTTGTGGGGTTTACCGCGTTCCAGGTCAAAGGTTTCCCTTTTGCTCGTCTCTGTGGCACTTTCAAGACTAGATCATGGTAATAAATTACTTTAGATCATCATCTGCCATCTATTTTCATAGTCTAACTTTATGGTTTCAGTTAGCACAAACCCTACAACCAATCACAGGTTGTGTAAGCGTGGAGTTTCCTCTGTATTATTTTGCAAATACAGCAGTTAAGTTCAATCTCCTTTTAATTTTATCTAATAATTAGAAGAAATTAAAGGAATTCAGAAAAGAGTTTTCTAAGAAAAGATCAGCAGCCATTTTATTTAAAATTTAAGGCAGAATAAAGTTTTTAATTGTTAAAATTTTTGGGGTTTTTCCTGGTTTAGCGAAATTAAAACTAACATCAATTGGAGTATTAATTGGCTCTGGAGCACCGAAAATAAAGGTAAAATCAAAACTTAAATCATTGAAATCCAATGATGCTTTGATAGTAGGAAGAGTGGTTGATCAATGCTCAAAAAAATCCTGTTTTGACAACCCCAAACTTCGTGCTTCAAGTGCAGTTAGGGTAAGTTTTGCCATCGGTTCAGTATTTGATCTATCAATTGTCAATTCATCACCCTGGTGAATAACTTCTGAAGCAAGGTCTAAATAGAGGTCTTTGATTATTAATTGTTTTGAAGAATAACTAGGATAACCAAAGTCAAAAACAACCGTTGTTGGCTTGTTCATAACTTCTAGTAGGGTTAAAATTAACCCTATACTACCATCATCATTGAAGGATGATGGCGATACTTCAGTCATCACTTGTGGACTGGTTTCAGAAAGATAAGTTGTCAAAAAATTAGAAGTGGGAGTAATTTTTAAACTCTTAGCTTCAGCAGCACTTAAAGTTAAAATAGCAGATTGTTTATCAGCAGAAATTTTCACATCAGTTGAAACCTTGTCAATTATTATTTCACCATCATAATCAAGGTTCAAATCACCAACCAATAAACGAGCAAGCGGTTCATCATCTTTATTTACTTCAAAGACAAGATTACTTGGAACGCTCATCTTTTGAGAACTAGTTAAAGTAATTTTTACACTACCATTTTCTTGTCAAAGAAGATCGGCAATAATCTCAGTCCCATTCTTTAAGGCAGTAGTCAATTGATGATCACGTGGTCAATTAATTCCTTGAGAAATAATCCCATTAGAATCAAATTGAGTTAATTTTAAACTCAAGGCTTCACTGAAAGTTAAATCAAAAGTTGCTGATTGGTGATCAGTCTTCAGGGTTGGATATTTTTGTAGAGTCACTGGATCAGTCCGAATAAAATTCAGATTTAAACCAGTAACTATCAAGGTCGATTTAGATTTTTGAGTTTTATCTAAAGTAAGCATAAGATTTTCAGAGTGACGCATTGCTTTATTTGTATTAAAGATTATTTCTACTTGACCAGTTCGTGTTTTAAGTTTTAAAGTAGCATTAATCAAGGTTTGGTTAACTCCTACTACTCACTCAAAATGATCGATTCAGTTATCACCATAACTCACTAAACCATGATCATCAACTTGAAGTAATTTTAGACTTAATGCCTCGCTTCGAACTAAAGTTAAGGTTGCAAACTCATGATTGTCATCAATATTGGCTGCTTTAACTATTTCAACTTCAGGATAATAATCCAAATACAAATCTTGAATAGTTAAAGTTCGTTTGTTCTTAAAAGTAAAAACAACATCAACAGCACTTTGCATTGGGTTATCAGCAAAAATCATTACTGTAACCTCTCCATTGCTTTGATTCAAAACAAAAGTAGCACTAAGAACTATTGCGTTATTATTAACACTCAAACTATCAACTCAATTATCATCATTTTTGACATAAACTTGCGAATCAAGCGATTGAATTAACTTTAAACTTAATGCCTCACTTTGAGTTATAGTTAAGGTTGCAGATTGATGAGTTGAACTTAAAGTTAAATCAACGTCGTTTTTAACAATATCAATCGTATCAACAACTTGTTTTATTGAACTTCCACAAGCAACCACACTAGTTGTGGTCATGACTAATCCAATAGTAGTTAAAATCATTAAAAATTTCTTCATTTAATTTTTCCTTACAAAATCTAATTGATATTAATCATTAGGATATAATCACCAAACAAAAAAACAATAACACTTCCAGCATTCATTGGTTGATT